>CAXNNO010000007.1:0-19242 GCA_964203555.1 Bacteriovoracales bacterium | reverse complement strand
GAACCTTCAAAAAAAGATGCACAGAGGCCTGAATGCTCTGATGTGAACGCCGGTGCTTTTCATATTGTTTTGACGAGCATGATTGGACTTTATTCGCATGGATTTGTTGCCGATGTTGATCGATTTAACGACGTCTGGAATCAACCTGTGACTGGTTATGAGTCAATGGTTGAAGCTGAATTACTCCCGAATAAAAAAGAAATGAAACGGGGTATTGATAGAAAAATTAAAATCAAAACTATCATGACCTATGGAGAAGAGCTGATCTTCTACTCCGAAAAAGCAGCACAGAAGGGAGAATTGGGCTTTGTCTCAAAGGAGCCGGTTACAGGAACCCCGGCCCAGACGTTCAGTTCCAAGCACTACGAATACATTCTTGAGCTTAACCGAACTGGAGAGATAATCGGGGGCGAGTGGATCTCGGCCACAAGGCCTGATATGCTTTGGATGAAGAGAAAAGATCATCAATTTAATAACGGTAAGTACCCACTGGCCGGACTTAATTTAATCTACAAACCACTTCTTGCTAACTAATCTGGCCATTTAATGTGAGTTTGATCGTTGTTCCAGACGGGAACTCACTTAGAGAGTCCCGGGATTCAACTTCCAGTTCCCCACCATAGACTTCAACAAAGGACTTCATGATATGAAGTCCAAAGCCCGTTCCGATTTCACCGTGAGTTCCCGGGCGGGATGTTTTTTTATTAATATCAAATAGGTTAGGAAGAATATCCTTTGGAATACCAATCCCATGATCTCTAATTTCAACCGTAATCCGACCTGGGGATTGGGCGTAGGCCTTGACATGAATTGTGCTTTCATCTGAAGAAAACTTTATGGCGTTTGAAATGATATTTCCCAGAACTTGATTATTGAAACTAATCGGCTCTACGAGGATGTGGATCCTTTCGTTCTCCTTAAAGTCATACTCAAGTTTAATTTTTTTTCTTTCAAACTCCGAGGCACAAACTTCGTTGGTGTATTCAATGGCACTGTTCAGTGAGGTTAGCAAAAGATCCATGTTGGCCTTTCCCCGGCTGACGGCATACATTTTTCGAATGTTTTGAGTGATTTCAATCATTGAATCCGAGGCCTGTGCGGCAATCAGAAGACCCCTGTTATTTGCATCGGCGACACTCTTTTTTGCTATCGTGAGGCCAATTGAAACCCTCCCCAAGGGGTTGGCGAGGTCATGGAAGAGAACCCGGAATAAATCATCAATTTTAACATTTTGTTGATGGAGTAAATTTTCGGTATGTCGACGCATTTCAGACAAGACCACAACCATGACCGAACTTGCAAAGATCCAACCGAAGATAAGGAGTACTTGACTTAAGTTTTTTCCGGTCTCAGTCGTTTCGTTGGGGAATTGGAATCCGCTTGAGTCAAAGATAAAAAACGTGGTGGCGAGAAACAAAATGAACACACCCCACGTTACAGTTGCTTTGAGTCCACAATTAATCCCTCCAAGAATTGGAATTAAAGCACACCAAATAAAACTTGGGCTTTGAAATCCTCCCGTGAAGTAGGCAAAGGTCCCCATGTGAATGATTCCGGCCGAGAGCACGACATTGGTGATGAAGTAGGAATTATTCGTGTACCTGAAGAGTAAAGGGGAGAGGATATGGATGATTGAAAATATCATTCCAATGATTCCAGGAATAGGATTGGCAATTGTATAGTTGGCCATAAGTGCATAGGCCCACATGAGTGGAGATGTTGTGAGAACAGAAATCAGGAGAGCGTGGATTTCACGGGATTCAATGTCCTGATTTTTTAGTCTTGAACCCGATATAAGCGAGTATAAGAAAAAGTACAAGGTGAATAGATAACGATATTTTGAATTCATATAAAGTCGTTATCGGTTGCTAAGCCCTTGAAATTGAGAGGATTTTAAACGATCTTAAAATCAGGAGGATGCGTTGCCTATCTTAATTTCTTTCAAAGCATCCCCAATAGTCTTAAGTAATTGATCCTGATTGATCAGCTCTCTTCCAAGAGAATACTCTCTGTCGGAGAGTGATTTTTCAATCACAACTGATTCCTTTTTGAGTTTTGTGATGACTGAAGAGGTATCAAGTTTTTTGACCAGGAAATCAAACGTCATTTGAAGGTTTTCTTTATTCATGAAAAAAATCAGTGAGAGTGATTCGATCGTTGCCATCTCTTTGGAGGACGGTGGAATGAATTTAAACTCGACACCCTTTTTAGCTGCTCTCAGCTCCTTCAGTTTAAAGCGATAAAATGTATCCATAAGACCGGCAATTTTTGAAAAAATCGCCATAGGTTCAATTTTTAATTGAAGCTGCGCCTCGGTTAATTTATTTCCATATGTTAAGTAGTAAGTTGATTTTTTATCGCTCACAGCACTGTTGGCGTCTATTAAAAAGGAGAATTTTAATTCTCTTTCGGCTCCGGCCATGATTTCTGAGTCTGAAAAAAAGGTGCTTCTTTCAATCTTTAGTGCACCGTCTTTACGGGTGTGGACCTTCTTCATTTCTGCGAGAGAAAGTCCCACTCCCGATCCCGTTAAATCAACTGGCCCCGTTCCATGATTTCGAACTTTTAACACACCCTCAAGACACTGCCCCTGAAGCCATGATTCTCCGTTCGTTTCAATATTCCATTCCAGTGGTTTACTAAAAAAAGTACCCTTCATAGGCCAGCCCCGTCATTTAAAATTGAGGAAGTTCACATCCAGCCCGACTCAACTCAAAGTTAAAGTCCGGAGTCAGGCATCCGTATGTTTGGTAGGTTTGCTGCCCATACCGCACACCTTTTCTGACAGTCACTTCTCCCTCCTCATCAACTTCGCAGGGATTGTTAATGGTGCAAAGTTGACCTGATTCATTGGAAGTATTATTGATCGCAATAACCCTTCTCTCACCCCGAGCTATGATGGGAGAACCGGATGTTCCGCCAATAGTGTCGCAGCCCGATGTGTAGCGGATTGAATCAGTAAATACCCAGGCACCTTCCTTGATATTAAAAACAAAGCCATCAATCTCGCAACTGTAGCCCCGGTCCCAATATCCGGAAATAATATCAATTGAGCTTCCGGTGAGGGGTCTGACCGAATCCAGCAGGAAGGGATTTACGCCCGTTCTTGAGAGAATTTCAGCATAGCTTTCAGATAATTCATAAAATGCCAAATCGGTATTGGTCATCGTGGCATATAGAATCTTAGTTGCCTCGACGGGACGTAATTTCATGTTTTTATCAAAAATTTTCATCATACGTGAAATGGGTCGATTTAACCAGACCTCACCCGGGGCAAGAAATCCGCCGCCTGGTTTTTGGATGCAATGTCCATTGGTCATGATCACGGCCTTACTTGTCAGGGGCTGACCATGAAAGGCAATGAGGGATCCGGAGCAATTTGAAAGCTTAATAATGCCTTCAAAATTATACTGAAGGGCCTCCGGACTATTGAGGGTTTTGAGTTCAGATTGTTCTAAAGCATTAAATGGTGCAGTAGGAAATGCAAAGGCCGAAGCAGTGGTCATGGTGATTAAAATGGAAACAATAATTTTCAAAATGCTCCTCCTGGAACTAAATTTTCATGCTCTTTTACCAGAAATCAGGGTTTTTTGTCTCTTATAAAACCTCTCTTGAGTAAAAAAAGGAAAAAATTCAGACCCTATGGATTTGACCAAAAATATTTGCTAACTTTTTCGGTCAAAAAGGGACCATTTTGGGCCGTGAACTCTTTTTATTATCTTCTGAAAAAATAGACCAATTCTTTGGATTTAGAATTAATGATATTGAAAATGAACTCCTTTTCTCAGCAAAACAACTGAGGCCACAAGGAAATATTTCTAATTTTGGAGAAGTTTTACATCAAGGTCATCAGACCTGGGTAGGACTTGATCCTCAAACACTTAACACGCCTTATACGGAACTCGTTCATTTATGCGATTTATTGCGACCAAAGAGTGGTGAGGTTTTTGTTGACCTTGGTGCGGGATACGGAAGATTAGGCTTAGTGCTTCACTTTCTTTATCCTGAGGTGAAATTCCAGGGACACGAATTGGTCCAAGAGCGAGTTGATGAGGGTGAGAGGGTGTTTAAACTATTGGGTTGTCACAATGCACGTCTTTATTCGGAGGATCTTATTGATCCTTTGTTTGAATTAACGAAAGCGGATTATTATTTTATCTATGATTTTGGAAAAGTAGAACACATCCGGATTATGATGCGAAGACTCGAGATTCTCGCGGATACTCATCATTTTAAGGTGATCGCACGAGGCGCTGGTTCCAGAAGTATTATTGATCACGAGCATCCCTGGCTTTCCCGCATTAACGATGTTCATCATGAAAAAAACTTTTCTATCTACTCGTACTAGGGCAATCATTTTCAAGCCGTCTCTGAAGATCCTGAACGATAGCGAGTTTTTTTTCTCGCGCACCCTCGGGAAAATTTGCCTTATATTTTTCAATATCAATGTAACTAAAATTCATTCGAATCGTCTTAAATGGGCGAGGAAAAAGTTGTCCTGGTGATTGAACCTGGTGAAGGCCGCCTGAAAGACATAAAATCATGGCCCCTCCCTCCATGCTCATGATGATATCTGCCACCCCGCCACGAACAGTCATGGGTTTCCCATATTTATCCAGACCATTTGGCCGCTTCATTCTGCCTTCCGGTGTGATCATGACCACATCGTCGGGTTTTATAGAATCAAGATAGCTTTCCCAGGTGGCGTCTTTTTTTCTTGTAATTGATGCAATATTGGGAACCATCAATTTCCAGAATCTTCCGACCAAAGGACGATCAAGCGTAATGTCGGCACCTGGAATATTAAAGTGACCAGCAAGGTGCCACAGATATCTAAAGGGCACGAGCTGGGCAAATAACGGCTCATAGAGGGAGGTATGATTTAAAAACACCATGAGCCTGATGTCCTTCCATGGATTGTCCGGAACCGGATCGAGCCAGGAAGAACGGGCCCGATAAAAAATCCAGGAAGTCGTTTTTACGAAACTAAGAATAAGAAAAGCAATTAGACGACGCATCCTTTAAAACTACCTCTTAAAATATCGTAACAAACAAACGAGCATGGATCCGTCGGATCTTTCAGATACCCTTTGAAGCTCATGCCAATTTTTTGTAAAACTTTAATGCTGGCAGTATTCTCCGGCATTGATTTACCAATGACAATTGAAAGATTGAGTTTATGAAAAGCATACTCGAGGCACACTAAGGAGGCCTCCGTTGCGTACCCCTGTCCCCAATACTTAGGCATGAATCGATAACCCAGGTCCACTTCATTTGTTTCAGGATGAAACTTAAGTCCGCACCACCCAATAAATGACCCATCTTTTAAAAACACCATGAATCTTCCCATTTTGTGTTTTTCAAAATGAGGCATCATTTTTTCTTCGATAAGTTTTCGTGCATCAAGAAAATGGGAGCAGAGACTATCACCGGTTAAGCTCATGACCCTGGGATCAGAATTCAGAATAAAAAGATTCTGAGCATCAGAAATTATGGGGGGTCTGAGATAAAGTCGAGTGCTTTCGAGCATGGCTAAAGACTAGCCTCTTTTAACGATTCAAGCTAGAATTTTATATGAATCAAAAGTCCCTCTCACTACTCATGGGAGTCATCACTATTCTTTGCTGGGGGAGTCTTGCTACCTTTGGAAATCTCCTTCTCCATCTTCCTCCTTTTTACATTCTAGGCGTCACTTTTTTAATTGGTTGTGTCCCAGGATTTTTTAAACCCCGTGAGATGTTTCCTCCCTGGAAAATACTTATATGGGGAGTGGTTGGCTATTTTGGTTATCACTTCCTGCTCTTTTACGCATTTAGGTTTGCTCCCGCCATTGAGGCGAACCTGATTAATTATCTCTGGCCAGTTTTTATGGTGATCCTGTCGCCTATTGCATTTCCTCAGAATAAACTTAAATTTCATCACATTCTGGGTGGTGCTTTATCAATTCTGGGATGTGTTTTTCTAGTCGCTAAAGATATGGGCGGGCTGAAATCAGAAAATATCACTGGCCATGGACTTGCATTGGGCGCAGCACTGACATGGTCAGTGTACTCAATTGGAAAAAAGAAAATGCCTCCGACCTCCGTCTGGGCGATAAGTAGCTTTTGTTTTATCTCGGGTATTTTATGTCTTTTAACTCACTTTCTCATTGAGCCAAGAGTTGTTCTTCAGTGGTCCGATGCATGGAAGTTAATCCTTATGGGTGTAGGCCCATTTGGTGTGGCCTTTTATTCCTGGGATCTGGCCCTCCGTTGGGGGGACTCTCGGCTCATGGGTGCCCTGGCCTATTTAACTCCCATTATCTCTACCCTTGGCCTGGTCTATTTTGCAGATCAGGAGATAAGTTCAACTACATTGGGTGCCATGGTGATAATTATTAGCGGTGCAAGCTCCGGACTCTTGGACTTTTTTCCCTCAAAACGTTAAAATAACGAAGGAGGCCCGATGCACGATTGTAGTATTCATCAAAAAGATACAGGTATTTTTCTGGCCAATGAGCAGAAAACCAAGTGGGTCACTCTTATTACCATGGTGACAATGGTTATTGAAATCATCGTTGGCTATTGGTCTGGTTCTATGGCCCTTCTGGCCGATGGTTGGCATATGGCCTCTCATACCCTGGCCTTATTCTTATCACTCATTGTTTACTATCTTTATCGTCATCCTCGTTTTAGAGCTAGTTTTACTTTTGGAGGAGGAAAAATTCTTTCCCTCGGTGGATACACGAGTGCTTTATTTTTGATCCTGATCGCTCTGTCGATGATTTATGAGTCCTTCCTCCATTTTTTTGAGATAAAAGTTATTCATTATAACGAGGCCCTGATTGTTGCCGGAGTTGGACTGGTTGTTAATTTAATTTGCGCCTTTATCCTTCATCAGGGTGATGAGAAACCTATTCCTCACGAGCACGGAGAGCATTGTCATCACCCTAAGAACAAACTCGCCCCCGCTTCTCACCATCACGATCATTCTCATTCTCATACTCACGATCACAATCATCAAAGTGCCTATATTCATATTTTAACTGATGCCCTTACCTCTGTGCTTGCTATCCTGGCACTTCTCCTGGGCATGTGGCAGGGGTGGCACTGGCTTGATCCTGCAGTTGGAGTGTTAGGAGGCTTAGTTGTTTTAAAGTGGTCTTTTGGACTTATTCGTCAAAGTGGCATGGATCTTTTGGATGCTCATGATCTCTCTATCGATAGAGATAGAGTTGTCAAAAAACTTGAACATGACGGCTCCAAAGTCATGGATATTCATCTCTGGAAACTTGCACCCGGCCAGGTGGGTTGTGAATTAATTATCAAAAAAAATCGGGAACAAAAATCATCCGATTACAGGGATCTTCTTCAGTCCGAATTTAACATCCATCATCTTATTATTGAGGTGGTATAATAAATGTGGACTCCTTCTGAGAGAAAGTTTCTACGATCTTTAAGAACTCCCTGGAAAATTCAACACTATCTTGATGGATTGGCCTACAATTCTGCCGATGATGCCGCTTCTCCAAGATACGTCATGCTCTCAGAAGATGCTCACTGCCTGGAGGGCGGACTTCTGGCGGCATGTGCTTTGGAATTTTTGGATTACAAACCGATGATGGTTTCTCTCCAGGCCGAACGCGATGATCACCATGTGATAACCGTTTACAAGGGACCCAAGGGTTGGGGGAGTATCTCCAAGTCTAACACCACTCTTCTTCGAGGCAGGGATCCCATCTATTCCTCAATTCGTGAACTCGTCATGAGTTATTTTGAGTTTTATTTCAATACTGAGGGTAGAAAATCTCTTTATGCCTATTCAAATCCTATTAATCTCAATCGATATAATGCCTGGAACTGGAGAACAACGGATGAGAATCTTGTAGAATTGGGACAAAGTTTCAGTGACATCGTTCATTATGAACTCATTGATCAAAAGGTACTTAAGAAACTACCTGCGGTGGGTTCAATATTGATGGATGCGTGTTTTTTAGGTGCCGATGTTTCAGGCCTCTATAGGCCCTAGGGTCAATTTAATTTCATCAAATGAATCCCCTTCAGAGTGGGATGATTCTGAAAACGTTTTAAGTAGTCAATAAAGGGAACTTCCTCCACCCTTCCGGATGTACTGGCATGCCTCAGATAAAGTACTTTATTAAGTCTGAATAAAAAACCCTGATGAGAAATGTTCTGATGAGTTCCCGTTTGCTGGGTTAAATCCCAATTAGGACGAACAAAATTAACAACCGAAGCATGAGGGATATTGTTGAGAATCTGAGGATTTTTAAGAATGCTCGCGATGGCAATATAGGGGACCCGGGCGATTTGAGGTTTATAGAAACTGGACTCGGCCCTTAGTTCATCAAGGAGTTGTTTTCGATCTTCACTAGAGGCCCCGGGTACAATGATTTGATCCACTTGATGGGATGAAATCCATTTGGGAAAGTTGATTAAGGCTTCAGCTATTTTTATGTTATCAGGTGACGTGACATCATAATTAATCTCAGACATTAATCCATTCTTTACATTGGAAGGAATCCACTGAAGATCAGTGAAATGATTTCTTTTTAAGTAATCTACCACACCATCTTCATATCTTATTTTATCCAGCTGAATTTCAAATTCAGAAACTTCTCTGGAAAGTGCAAGGGCCATGATGGTTTCGACGTAGGTCGTACAATCAAAAGTATCGAATCGATAAAGAGGATCCTGATCAAACTTGCCTTCTGAACCCTCACCAAGAGGTCCACCTTTTCCGTAGGGGAGACCTATAAAAATTTTTGATATGATTTCCAGGCGTTCACTTAAAGAAGCCTGATGTTGAAATCTTAAAAGAATGTCATGAGCGACTTCACGATCGCTGGCCATCGCCAATTGAGTCAGGAGACTAAGAGCAATAAAAATAATCTTCATAAAGATAGTTGTGCCAAGGAGAGTAGAATCTGTCAAAAGAGGATTTTGACCTTTCTAACTTTGTGACCTGAAATGCCGAAATTGACCAGTGCCGAAGGTCATTTTAAGGTAGAAGAGTTGGATTATATGGGAAAGGTCGTGGAAAAAATTGAATAATTTTAAACATGCAAGAAATGAATAGACATACACTTTTCGAAAGTTATTGATTTTTTCTCTCCCCACCTCTTCGCAGTAACCCATGAATCATTCTGTCTACCAGCTGATCGGTTGTCAGTGGAAGCAGGTTCATTTCAAAACGAGATCGTTTGATCATGGTCTTAATCCCCTGAATGATTAACCGGTAGGTGATAATCTTCACTCTTTGCAAAGTTCCGAAGGTGTATTGCCCCACTTTCTCGCCTCCAAGTTTCTTACTGAGAAAATAAAAATATCCCGTTTCTCTTTTTTCAAATCTCTCCTCAAACCATATAAGAGACTTCCATAAGAAACGGTTCCATCTTGAGATGGTCATAAAATCTGAAACCCAGATGTTTTCATACCTTCTTGCAAAAAGATTTCTGGCAGCGAGGCGAACATCACCAATTAAGGTGCTTTCTTTGTAGGTTCTTTTTTTTGAAGAATTATTCCAAACCTCCACCACATACCAGTAGTTATCGAGCGAATGGCGCCTCAGCTGTTCTAGGCATTCCACGAGGCAAAGGGCGAAACCCATACCCTGAAGCTTCACATATTCCTGTCGGTCTTTGAGCCATTCTTTATTCGGGACCTCAAGGACGTAGCGAACAGACGCGGGTTTTGTTTCTGTTAATATGTCTATTTTTAAATGAGCGCTTTTGATTAGTTTTGATCCGTCGGTTGAAAGGGCGAGCCTGGTGTTTTCTTCGGGACTCATCCGGACGAGTCCAATGTTGCAGACATTTTCTTGATGGAGAAGTGCGAGTGCTTTTTCAATGGCGTAAATATCTCTTTCATCGAGTGTCGGTCCCACTTCCTGCTCGATTGAGTTTTGAATCAGGTCAAAGGCAATAGGGAGTGTTGCCTTTGCTACTTTTAGGGGTCCAATTGAAAGGATATGCCTGATTAGCATCTTCCATCCAAATTGCTTTTGGAAGATCTGACCAAAATTGTGTCTGGATGAAATGGCCGTGGAGGTCAGATATACCTGAGTGATACCCCTGAGTGCCGCCTGAACTTCAATCTTTAAATTGATGTTCGCCTCTCCAAGCAGTCGCACAAAGTCGGAAAGATATCGTATAAACGCCCCTTGGTTTCCATTTGAAATGAAGTTTTTAATCAGCTCTTTTGTGACCTCGTCTTTTAACTGTTCTGGGTTTTCGACCAACTCATGTAAGCTCGTAAAAATCCCTTTTTGATCACTCAGGATGAGACGATAAATAAAACCGATGAATATTTTAATGGTTCCTGAATCCCATCTGAAACAGGGATTGAGATCAATCAGTTTCACTTGGAAAGAATCTGGATCATATAGGATATTTCCTGGGTGAGGATCTGCCCAGATGATTCCTTTCTGGAACATGAGATAGAGATATGCATCGCTAACTGTGTCCGCAATACTCATTCTTTCAAGATATTTGGAATGGACAACCGATGTGATTTTTTCACCCTCAATTTTCTGCATCATAAGAACATCTGCTTCCACGTGGTAGTAGTGGGGGATTCGGAGATCAAATTTCCCTCTGAGCGCCTCGCGGATCAGTTCGGCATTCTTCTTTTCCAGCCTGAAATCCAGTTCACCTATGCTTTGCGAGGCATAATTTATAATTGTCCTCTTCAATGCCATAATAAGGCCTCGTACCTCTGCCCTCGAATTTTCATTCAATTCAGAATGATTTAAAGACAAATCAAGCTGGTCAAGAATCGTGATCAGCGTCTCCATCTGTTGATTAAATAATGCTGATAGACCAGGCCTTTGAATCTTGATTAATATGGGTCTTTGCGTTTGTAATTTTCTTTTCCCAATGTCGGTGAGTTGAAATTCGTAAATCGCTCCGACTGAAGCACCGGCAAAGGCATTTTGAACTTCATCGGGGATGTGAAAGTAACTTTTTAGTCTTTTCCATGAAGGACGTTCAAAAATTTCAAGAACATAATTCCATGATTTTTTCTGACTCCCAAAGATTCCTCCTAGCTTATCTTGCTGATGCCTTAGTTCTTTGGCGAGCAGGGGAGGTACCAGTTCGGCCAGTATTTGAGAGAGCTTTACATACATTCCACCCAATTCCTGAAGAATGATTGAAATGATCCGGCCCTGAGATAATTCGTTTTTTGGCGTGCAAACAATACTTATGAGCGAGGTCATGCACTTGTCTGCGGGAAGATGGTTCACGGCTTCATCAATCAGGGGAAGAAGAAGGTTTCTTCCTTTTATATGAGATGAGAGCATTTCCTCTAATTTAGGTCTTACGTCGTGCTTATAAAAATTATGCAGGATTTTTTCTGTAAGGTGGATCAGTTTATATTGTTCCTGTTCGGGAATTTCATAGAGCGCCGTGAAAAGCGGTTCCTTGAGATAGGGAACTAAATCAATCGCTTCGGTGGTAAAAAGAGGGAGAAGTCGAAAAAGAGGGACAACTCTATTACCGATAGTTGAGGCCATGTCTTTTATCAGATCCACTTCGTCCACAAAATTAAAGATTTCGGGATTGCTGGCGATTCCATCGAAAAGTTTTTCAAATAAAGTACTGAATACTAAAGCTAGTTTCTCTTCGTTCACCGGTTCCTGGTTAAATCTATCAATTCCCATGGTTTGAAGAGCGGAAATGGTGGCCTCCATGTCGGGAGGAAGCTCGAAGTCGGGATCAAAACCAAAATGAACAAAATCTCGTGTGAGGATTGTCCACGCCCGAATCATTTTTTGGTCTGAAACCGGATCGAAATGGATTTTAGATATTGCTTTGGCAAAGTATGAACCAAGTGAGTGTGAATCATATTTGGCTTCAAGTGCCATTTCTGAAATCCAGGAATAATTTTGCATAAGTTCCTTTTTTTTCAGCACTCATTTTACTAAAAAACGTGGAATCTTTACTGTTGGTGAGAAAATCTTGATTGATTGAGCCCCAGCTCTTCGAGAAATGTATCAAAATTGATGGGCTTAGAAATAAATCGGTTGACTCCGAGATCATTCATGATTTTTTTGAAGTCTCTTTCGTCATGCCCACTGATGAAATAAGTTAAAATATCACGTCCATTTTTTTTCATAAGTTTTAAAATATCGGTGCCACTGATAAAAGGCATATTGATATCTGTGACCAGAATATCAAGTTTGTTGTGATCGAGCCATTTTACAAAATATCGGGAATCTGAAAAGAATTGGAAATCAATCAATCCCTTTTCAATAGGTTCTTCAAGTAAGAGGGAATAGATCTCTTTCATCTCCACTTCATCATCTAATACTGCAATAACTTTATGCACATCTCTATCCCGGTCATATTGTTTGCCCCTTGTAACTTAAATCAAGTCTTTCACCACCTTAATTAATCCTTAAAGTCATCGTTTTATTTACTGATATTAACGAGATAGGTTTTTTTTCTTCCGTGATTCAATCCAGCTGATGAATGATCATATCGGCAATTTCTCTTAAATTTGATCGTTCAAGTTCATGCTTTGAGTGAGAGATAACTTTTGTTTTTGAATGTTTGAGCCAGGAACTCATGAGAGCGGTCTCTTCTTTGGATATTTCCCGATCCTGGTCACCCAGTATTAAAAACACAGGAATGTCTATTTCGGCAATATCCTCTTTTGTTAGACCATCTAATTTTTCAAGATTCTGAAACATATGGGCCGTCGATAAAAGAAGCTGCTTCCAGTTCTCACCATGTCTCTGCCTCATCACCGTGGCCTCTTGCGGGAATTTTGCCATCAGGTAATCTGGAGCGAGTTTGGTTAATTCCTTTTTTATATTTTGTTCAGACCAGTTAAATCTTGTTCCATAGGTAAATATCATTTCAATAGGAGAGTCTTCAAAGTTTGCCTTATGGTAAAGAGCGACATAACCACCAAGTGAATGTCCAAAAACAACAGGATGATTAAATTTATGCTGCTTCAGGAATTGATCCAGATCGCGGGCGAAAAGATCAACTCTGAATTCAGCGGGTATGGTTGCATCCAAACCATGTCCTGAAAAATTAAAGGCAAAAGTTTCAAAACCTTTTTCTCTGAAAAGGGCCATGAGGCCCTCCAGTTCCTTGATGGTCTCAAGAGTATCGTGGAGAAAAATGATGGGAGGAAAAGATTTGACCATATTGTTTAACTAACCTGTTATTGAAGCTTTTTTAAGTTAGCATCTATCATAACTGATGGGATAATGTTTCAAAAGAGGTGCTTATGAAAGTTTTATACCTAATTTGTTTTTTTCCATTTATGCTGTACGCAAAGACTCAGGTATACAGCGGTGAAGCAACTTCTGATGGTAAGTTTGTTTATCGTGAGATGCATACCGTTGACCTTGACGGGGGCAAAGTTAAGACTTCCAAGACAGAGTATACGGATTCCCAGAATAAGATCATTGGTCTTTTAAAAAATGATTATGAAAAAAGTCTCTCCGTTCCTGAGCACTTGATGGAGGATCTTGTTCATAAAAGTAAGCATGGCGTGCGGTACAAGGGTAATCTCCCGGTGATGTTTAATCAGGAGGATAATAAAGAAGAAACGAAAACGATTGATCCAGATGCATTTAAAG
The DNA here is from genome assembly GCA_964203555.1 of Bacteriovoracales bacterium. Taxonomy (GTDB): domain Bacteria; phylum Bdellovibrionota; class Bacteriovoracia; order Bacteriovoracales; family Bacteriovoracaceae; genus Peredibacter. The sequence goes on along the minus strand of CAXNNO010000007.1, from coordinate 5,649 downwards.
GGAAGCTTTTAGTCGGAGGTCAGGGTCTTCATTATTATATCGTTGAAAATCTTGAAAAAATTCTGAAGGATGGAAAAGTTGACCTGAAATTTCTGGTTCCCGGAAGACTGGATGCCTATGACTTTTATCTAAAAGTTGTTAAACGGGATACAGAAAGAGTTGAAATTGAAATTGAAATTGATAATTGGTTTCTAAGGCTATTTGCTCCCAAGCTCCGGCTTATTTATGGGACCAAATCGAAACGCCTATTGCACTATTCCGGACTATCCAACATCCGTAATAAGCAAAAAGAGATCATGAATGTAAAAATCAATTACACCTATCCTGATTAAATAATATTCATATTCTTGGTTTCCAGGCCTCGGCGAGTTAGAATATGGCCTTAAAAGCCGAGGCGACGTTAATGATTGATCAAATAATTTCCAGCATTAGGAACAAACTTCCAATCCAGAATCCGCTGCATTCCTTTGTTCATAATAACATTCTTCAGATGTTTGAGAGTAAGGATTTCCATGAAGCTCTTGAGGAAGCGGGGAAACTCTATCGTGCCAGACCCTACTGGCCGATTTATAGATATATTCAAAAATATGAAGAGAAGAAAATTTCAGAATCAGATATTTTGCGCTCAATTGAGCACTACCTTGGTCATTATAAGGCAATCCCTTCCCTGAAAAAGATGGGGCTTTCAGAAAAAGACTATTTTTATCAAATGATGTTTTCTGAATTAACATTCAACGATGATGAAACCCAGCCTGAGATATTAAACAACCGACTGTGGAATAGTTGTCAGGAAAAAATGGACGGTCAGTGTCTCATTTTATCCAGATCCAGGGTCTATTGGCGTGGCAAAGAATACTGGGAAAAATACCACAACGAAGTTTATGCCATCAGTACTCAACCGCTTATTATCCGCCTTATTTCCAGCTATCTTGATCAAGGTCAAAGCTTTTGGACAAATCCTTTCATTAATAAATCCTTTTGGGAGTTTTTTATTTTTGACATCCTTACCCTCGATGGATTCGCAGACCAGTGGCGAATTCAGTTAGTAAGAAAAGTTAAGGATTATGAGAAATTTTCTTCTAAAGAAGTGATTAAGTCTGAACTCACCAAAAAGGGGATACCTGAAGATCAGTGGGAAAATTATCTTCTTGAAATACTCTTTGATCTTAAGGGCTGGGCAGGAATGGTGAACAAGCTTGAGCTTGAGCCATGGCAGGCAACGGTGAAGTCACCTGAAATTAAACTTGTGGATTACATCGCCGTTTTGGTTTTAATTGAATCATCAATGGATTCCTTCCATGGTGAATCGCAGTCGATTGATTTATCCATGATTCACGGAAGGATAGATGCCATAGAGCTTAAAAGCTTTCAATTATCATTTGCGCTTTATCAGATTACCGAATCCTTTAAATTAAAAGATGATTGGATGACCAAAATGTCGCCAGAAGAGCTACTTTTAATTATTGATCAGATTGATTTATCTGAGCACAGAGACAGAATCCGACTTTGGCATGAGGCCTATGAACATCATTTTCATCGTGGTGCAATTGAGGCTATTTCTTTCCATGCAGAAAAAGAAGTTGAAAAAAAAGTTCCCTATGCCCAGATTTATTTCTGCATTGATGATCGTGAGGAATCGCTTCGTAGATACATTGAAGAGATAGACCCGCTGGTTGAGACTTTTGGAGTGGTGGGCTTCTTTGGTATAGATATGAAGTTTTCAAGCATTAAAAACAAGAGACTTATCGCTCAATGCCCCCCCGTTATTGTTCCGAGCCGTATTGTCCGGGAAGTTTCATTAAATAATGCTGAAGAATTTAAAAAATGGAATATGATTCAAGGGTCTACGGACCTGGGCCTTTATTATAATTCACGTACTTTATTTCGAGGCTTTCTTTCAACAATTTTCTTGGGTTTATTAAGTTTAATTCCCATGTCGATTCAGGTTTTTTTTCCTCACCGAAGTCAATTTCTCGGGAAGAAGCTGTCACGCTTTTTTCGAAAGGAGCCAGAAACTGATTTGTTAATTGAAAGATTAAATGTTGATGAGGGTTATACAAAAATTGAAATGGCAAAAATTGTTGAAACCATCATCAGAATGTGTGGTTATAAGCCTCCTGTCTCTGACTTGATCATCATGCTTGGACATAGTTCTTCGAGCAATAATAATCCATTTAAACAGGCCTACGGTTGTGGTGCCTGCGGAGGGAATGCGGGAATTCCCAACGCTAAGGCGTTTGTGAAAATGGCAAATGATCCCGAGGTAAGAGCGGAACTAAAAAAAACAAATATCATTTTTCCTGATTCAGTTTTTTTTATTTCTGCCATTCATGACACTTGTACGGATGAAATTCATTTTTATAATGAAAAAGATATTCCTGAGACCCACTTGACGAATTTTCAGACCTTGAAAAAGAATCTTCTTCTCGCTGCAAAGCTTAATTCATTTGAAAGATGTCAGCGCTTCAGTTCTTTTAATAGCAATTCACCGGATGAAGCATTTGAACACGTAAAAGAAAGGGCCCACGATCTCGCTCAACCTCGACCCGAGTACGGACATTCGTCCAATGCTTTGGCGATAGTGGGGAAAAGAGATTTAACGAAGGGACTTTACCTGAATCGACGCTCTTTTCTTTTAAGTTATGATTGGGAGACAGATCCGGACGGCTCAATATTAAAACAAGTTGTTCTGGGGGGGATCCCTGTGGCAGTGAATATTAATATGGATTATTATTTTTCGGCCGTAGATAATGAGAACTTTGGTTGTGGTTCGAAATTGCCCTTAAATTTGACGTCACTTTTAGGAGTGATGACCGGATCGCTTGGTGATCTTAGAATAGGACTCGCAAGACAAATGGTTGAAATTCATGAACCTATTCGAAATCTCACCATAATTGAGTCTCCATTGGAAAAAGTTAAAGGTCTTTTTAACAGTCACCCACGGCTCAAAAATATTCTCTATAATCACTGGATGCGGCTCGCAGTCAAGGATCCTTTGACTCATCAATGGTGGATTTTTACGCAGCGAGAATTTGAAGAAGTGACTTTTGATCGGCATACCCTTAAGCAATTTAAATCCTCGAGTGAGCTCATAAAAAATAATACACAAGATGATTTTGCGGAGATTAAGGCATGATTGAAAAAATCTTTGAACTCGTACTTGTTTCACCATTCATCTTAATTCTTTTGTTGGCATTCATTTTCTTTTCCCAAATAAAGATAAAAGAATTGTGGCTTTCAGAATTTGTTAAGTATTTTTCAATTTACATGGCGTTTTTGACATCGATACTTTTTGTTGTCACTTTTGTCCATTCCCCATCATTTCTTTTTTTGGATTACAAAAATTGGATTGAAATAGGATCTTATCAATTTAAGGTAAGATTCGTGGTTGATTTATTGGGATCAACCTACGCTTTTATGACAACCGGACTCATTGGGATCATTTTCAGATTTTCCAGAAATTATCTTCATAGGGAATCAGGGTATTATCGTTTTGTCTTTTTACTATCTGTTCTCATGTTCGGACTTTTAATCGTTTCCTTCGCTAGGTCTCTTGATCTTTTATTTGCAGGATGGGAACTCGTGGGAACAACTTCAGTTTTACTTATAAGTTATTTTTACGATCGACCTCAACCCGTATTCCATGCAACCAAAGCGATTATCTCTTATCGTCTGTGTGATATGGGGATTCTTGCTGCTGCTGCCTGGGCACACCACGAAGTCCAAACGACCGACTTCATGCTTCTTCCTAAATTGCTGGGTCATGCTCATGGGAGCGGTTCTCTTATATTTATTGGCCTATTTATTATTTGGGCCTCATTGGCGAAGGCCGGTCAGCTACCCATGTCCTCATGGCTTCCTACCGCCATGGAAGGTCCTACTCCTTCTAGTGCCATTTTTTACGGTGCTTTATCGGTGCATTTAGGTCCATTTTTATTATTGAGATTTTACGATTTCTTTAGTCATTTTCCCATCCTGTTAATCACAATTGGTTCAATTGGAGGATTATCTGCCATCTATGCGACTTTAGTTGGCAGAACAAGATCTGATGCCAAAACAATGCTTGCCTATGCCACCATCTCTCAAGTGGGACTCATTTACATAGAAATTGCTTTAGGTTTTACAAGCTTTGCACTCTTCCATATGGTTACTCATGCCAGTTTACGGACATATCAGTTCCTTCGATCTAGTTCCATCATCCACGACTTTTTTGAAAATCCAGTTGTAGAACAAAATAAGAGAATTAAAAAACGCTTATTCTTTGAAAGATTCTTTTCTGATAACTTCAAAAAAAAGATTTATGTGCATGCACTTAATGGTTTTCATCTTGATTTCCTTACCCGTAAAGTTATTAATGCCTTCCTCTTTCCGATGCGTTTTTATATAAAATTCGAACAGAAATGGATGGATTACGATACAAAGATACTGAAATTATTTCTTAGGAAAAAATAAATGAAATTAGGTTCCCATTTTTTAGAGATAGCACCCTTGGTTTCCACTTTTGGGCCTGCAGTCTTTTCTGTTTTTTATAATATTGGTAAAAAATGGCAAGATTTCATGATAGCTCTTCTAGGGATTTTATTTCTTTTTTTTACCTACCTTTTTATTACCCAAGATTTTACTACTAGTTTTGATGTTCATTCCTTTTTCGATATTCGCCATAATAAAATAAGTATATTTATTGGATTACTTTATTGTGGATCCCTTTTTATCGGACTTTATCCCATAAGAAAAACGATCAATTTATCCCCACAATTTCTTTTTTATGTCGGCGGAGGTCTTGGGATCATTGTGTCGAATAATCTTCCAACATTTTTTCTTTTTTGGTCATTCCAGAGGTTTTTACCCATTCCCGGCTTTTTCCGGGATGGAACTGGTGGCACTTACATCATTCAGCATATATTAACCTTCTTTTGTTTTCTTATCCTGATGTACCTTGCGGGCCAGGATGGATTTCTGATTACTCCAATGACCGAAATACCGGCGACTTTTTTTACTTGGCCGGTTCTTATTCTTTCTTTCATTATTATTTATGAATCACATGGCATTTTCCCGTTTCACTCATGGGTTCATGATATCGTTGGAAGGCTTCCTTGGTATGAGTTTTCTGCCATCTTTATGTCGAGAGCTGGAGTTCTTCTCTTCGTCCAACTCCTGTTGCCAAACTTAAAATATGATCCCGATCTTTTTAAAATTCTTCTACTCACGATGTCTATTCTCTCATCTCTCTATTGGTCTTTTAGAGGAATCGTTGAATCCATTCCTACAAAAAAAACAACGTATTTTTATATTGCTCAGGCGTCTCTTCTTCTTACTGGTATGCAGGCAGATCTTACTGCTACCAAGGGTTCTTATTTGCACATGATGGTGATATCGGTAGCAGGTACTTCCATCTTTTCCATCCTAAGTTTTGTTCATCACAGTTTTAGTTTCAAAAGAACTTATCAGTTTTATGGTCTTGCAACTTTTTATCCAAAACTGGCTACACTCTTTTGTCTTTTCGGATTCTGTGTTATTGGTGTTCCTCTTGGAGCATCTTTTGTTGTTGAAGATTTAGTGATTACTGGCCTTCTGGAATATCATCAGTATTTGGGACTTGGACATATTATGGCAACCTCACTGAATGGAATGCTCTTCTTTTTAATTTTT
>CAXNNO010000006.1:0-19619 GCA_964203555.1 Bacteriovoracales bacterium | reverse complement strand
TTACTTAATTCAGGTTCACTCATTCGGAGTAATTCTTCCTTGGAGTAAAGTTTATATTTAAATGGCTGTGGATCAGGATGATTCCACCGGTAAGCGACTCCACCTTTATTAGAAGGCCAGTACGTCTCAGACCAACCCAGACGATCATCTGCAAGTTTTCCCGATCTTGGGAGTGAGCTGAATTTTGTTATGACGTTCATTCCCGCTATTCGAGTGAAATTTGACGGGTGACTTCCCGATTCATAAAGTTCAGCGTACACCGGGAGTGTGAAGGTCATTAATGAAGCTAAGAAAAGGGACCGCATATTCGCTCCTTTTTGAGTTCGATTGATTTTTTATAGCGAATCAAATTGATTTACTCAATCCGAGCGACAGGAATTTATCAATGAACTGCTAAGTATGGAGTATCAGTTTATGACGCTTAAGAATGACTTGCTGTTATAAATTGCGATTCAGAACCTTCCAGAACTGAACCTGGTAGAGACTTCTAAGTTGTTCAATGTCCAACCATTTTGAGATGTCATGCTTGAGACTCCTGGAATCAAGAGACTCGTCAAAATTTTTCTTCAGTTCATCTTTATTTGAGGACTGAAAGAAAGCGGATTGGACCAGTTCATAGAGTTCTTCTCTTTTTACATGAGCATTCATTAGAATGAGACGATGCAGAACGTAACTTGAAAAAATTTTTTCATTAGAGAGAACTTTGGATTCAATTTTCTGGCGATCAATAACGAGGTGATCAACAACATTTTTCATTCTTCTGGTCGAATAGGCGAGGATGCCAAAATGATCAGGTAAAATCATTCGCTCAACGCTTGAGTGAGATAAATCTCTCTCATGCCAGAGGGCACAGTTTTCTAAAAGTGGTGTGAGGTGTGACCTCAGAAGCCGTGCCAACCCGGTAATATTCTCTGATGAGATGGGATTTTTTTTGTGAGGCATGGTGGATGACCCCTTCTGCCCTTTGGAAAAGCCTTCTCTGACTTCATCTATGTCAGAGTGCTGCAAGAGTCGAAATTCAACTGCCATTCTTTCAAATAAAGAAGCCATTAATGAGCCAATAGAGGCCATCTTGGCGTAATGATCCCGGGGGATCACTTGGGTGGAAACTTTTTCAATATTCAACCCAAGGCGATTGAGAGTTTTTTCTTCCTGCTCCGGAGTAATGACTGTGTAGTTTCCCAGGGCGCCGGAGAGTTGTCCCGAGAGTTCGCTACAAGCATCCTTCCAGTCTTTCATTCTTCGATTGAGTTCTGCTTCAAAGGAGAGAAATTTTTGACCAAATATCATGGCCTCTGCACTGATTCCATGACTTCTTCCAATGCAAAGTAAATCACTCGTCTCCTCGGCCCTTCGTCTAAGAGCTTGCTGAAGAGAGATCAGATCTTTTTCGATGATCAGCATACTTTCTCTGATCATGAGAGAGTGTGCTGTATCAATAATGTCAGAAGAAGTGATACCGAAATGAAAAAATCTTCCATCTTCAGATGAGAACTGTTCAGTGATGCTGGAGCAGAAAGCAATAACATCGTGATTGGTGACTTTTTCTATTTCAGATATTCTTTCTGGATTGATGATCGCCTTTGCCAGCTTATCGGTAGTGCCTGAAGCAACGAAGCCCTCTTCTTCTAGAGTCCTGAGGTGAGCGATCTCAACTTTCAGGTAGTAATTGAATTTCTCTTCCTCGCTCCAGATTCTACTAATGTCTTCAATCTCATATCGGCTAATCATGTCGTTCTCTTATAGAAAATGAATTTTATCGCTCAACTCTGACGCATTTATATCGCTTACCTTGCCACCGAAATCTTTCAGGATTTTCTGTTCCAGGCTGTCAATACTTTGGATGAATCCCAGTCCCATCTCGCCCTTAGTGAAGTGGGTCTTCATGATGTGAACGAGTTCATCCAGTTCGGGTTGAGAGATTTGTGATTTAAGTTTTTCATCTACTAAAACCATAATCTTTTTTTCCAGGACGGAAACCATGATCATGGCAGTAACTTTGTGGGAGACCCTTGATGTGCCCAAAGAATGAAAATATTCAATCGATTTTTCCAGGCATTCTCTTTGTGTTTCGATATCACTCATGGCCAAGCGTTTGGCGGCAGGGAAGTGCCCCACCCAAACCATGAATAATGTTATGAGCATCATTGATGAAGGCCAGAGGTATCCAATATGGAAGTCAAAAAAGAGACTAAAAATAAAAGTAAAAATAAACCCTGAAATAATTCCAAATCTCCAGGAGGCGCCAGGATATTCATCTGAAGATCTGGCCATCACAAGAAGGAGTTCACATCCAGTTGCTTCTTCAAATTTCCTGATTCTGGATTCCACGAATTGAATATCGTCTTGCCTCATGATTTCTTTCATTACCAACTCCCTGATGAACCACCACCGGAAAAACCTCCACCGCCTCCGCTCCAGCCTCCGCTGCTGCGACCTCCGCCTCCATAACCTCCACCATGACTTGATGCCAATGCGGCGAGGAAATTGCCAATTCCCATAAGTCCTAATGCCAGGCCAAAAACGAAAACGGCCAGGATGAAAAGTATTGGAATCCCCAAGAAGAAAAAGACTCCTGAAAAGCCCAGTCCTGTAAATAGTCCTCTTGCAACGGGCCTGTTTTTAAAAATCATGCTCCCGAAAACTAATACTCCGATGATTGAGATAATTAAATATTCTCCGATCCCTTTCTTGGCCGGTTTTTGGACTCGTCTTACGTATCCGTTTTGCTGTCCACCAATTTTGATGTTAAATTTTTGTGCCACATCTTGCATGAACAAACGAAGTCCTGCGTGGAATTGGGCCTGTTTGAAAAATTGAGGGAAAATTTCCCGCGTGAATTTAGACGTGTGGTAATCAGTGATCTCGCCTTCTATACCATTACCTACTTCGATCCTGACTTTTCTTTCCTTTTTGGAGAGGATAACGAGAAGGCCGTTGTCTTTTTCTTTGGTTCCCAGTTGCCACTTTTCTGCCACACGAATGGAGTAATCCTCAATCTCATACCCCTGCAAGTCAGGAACTGTGAGAATGGTTATCTGTGGGCCTTTGTTAGACTGAATTTCATAAGCAAGTTGAGATAGATCGCGGTTTTCTGTTTCATTTAAAAAATGACCCAGATCCATGACCGGAGACGTCAGAGCAGGCAGTTGCAATTCAGCACTCTTGGCGTTGAGTGAAAGGAAGAGAAATAATGAAAATATGAAATGCACTAGAATTTAACTTCAGGGGTTTTTTGTTCATCCGCCGGAACACTAAACTGAGGCTTCTTTTCAAAATGATGAACCATTGAGTTCGTTACACTGGTTGGAAAAACAGTGACTAGATTATTAAATTCCTGAACCGACTCAATATAGCGACGTCGTGCAACTGCAATTCTATTTTCTGTCCCCTCAAGTTGGGCCTGGAGTCCCTGAAAGTTTTGATTGGCCTTCAGGTTTGGATATTTTTCTGAAACCACCATGAGGCGTCCAAGCGCTTGCGATAGACCTGACTGGGCCTCCTGGAATTCTTTTAATTTTTGTGGAGTAAGCTTCGTCGGATCTACCGTCACGGCCGTTGCTTTTGCCCTTGCAGACATAACACCTTCGAGCGTTTCTTTCTCGTGGGATGCAAAGCCCTTAACAGTACTAACAAGATTTGGAATAAGATCAGTACGACGTTTGTATTGGTTTTCTACTTCGGCCCAAGATGCCTCAACATTATTATTTGCTTGAGGTATTGACTGAAGACCGCAAGATACCATGAAAAGCGATCCGAATAAAATGACGAGATAAGATTTCATCACAGGCCCCCGATTTGAAACAAAATAAAAAACCCAAAGTCATATAATACTTTGGGTTTATTTTGTTTAAATCAAGTGCTTATGGCAAATTATTTATTTAATCCCGAAACGAGCTTAGTCAGTCGAGAAGTCTTACGAGAAGCAGTTTGTTTCTTCATAGCTGGTGACTTTGCAAGCTTAGCAAGAAGCGACTGAACTTTTGTAAGAAGACTTTTTGCAGTTGGAGCATCGCCTTTGGCAACGGCTTCACGAAGTGCTTTAACGGCAGTTCTTGATGCTGCTGTTTTTGTCTTGTTCGTCATGCGACGAGTTTTTTCTTGTTTTGCTCTTTTTTCTGATGATTTGTGATTCGCCACAGTGGTTCTCCTAAAAGTGTGAACTGTCTTTTTCAAAAATATTGCGATGTTATAAACTAAATCCTACCTTTATGGCAATAGTGAATCAATAAAGGTCTTTGGCAAAGCCATCGGGCTTTGGTAGTTTTTCCTCGCTAAATCTTCATTTTATAAGGAATATGGACCTATGAAAAACATTCAAGTTGTTGGAATTGTTGGTGCTGGACAAATGGGCCGAGGGATTGCACAAGTTGCCGCTCAAAATGGTTTTGACGTTATTCTTTTTGATGCCTTTAAAAACTCCCTTGAATTTGGACACAACTTTATCAGAACGCAGCTCGTTAAGGGAGCGGAAAAAGGCAAATGGGGCCTGGAAGACGCGCAAAAGGCGATCGATAAAATAAAAACAACTTTGGATTTAAATGATCTCAAGGGCTGTGATCTTGTTATTGAAGCAGCTACGGAAAAAAAAGAATTAAAATTTGAAATTTTCAAAAAACTCGATGATGTTGTTAAAAGTGATGGAATACTTGTTTCAAATACTTCTTCCATTTCAATCACTGAAATCGCTGCCGTCACAAAAAGACCAGGTCTCGTGGCGGGAATGCATTTCATGAATCCCGTCCCAGTCATGAAGCTCGTTGAAGGGATCAGAGGACTAGAAACGTCTGATGAGACCTTTAATACGGTCGCGGCAATAGCGGAAAGGATGGGCAAGGTTTTTGTGAAGGCAAAAGATTATCCGGGCTTTGCCGTGAATAGAATACTCATGCCCATGATCAATGAAGCCGTTTATGCACTCTATGAGGGTGTTGCGGAAATTAAGGATATTGATACTGCTATGAAATTGGGGACCAATCAGCCAATGGGACCTCTTGAGTTAGCGGATTTTATCGGGCTGGACACTTGTCTTGCCATTATGAACGTTCTTTATGATGGCTTGAGTGATACAAAGTATAGACCCTGTCCCTTGTTAAAGCAGTATGTCGCCGCTGGAAGATTTGGCCGTAAAAATGGCAAGGGATTTTACTCTTATGACAAATAAATTTGAAACACTCGTTTTTGATCAGCTCGATGAGATTGGCATTCTCACAATTAATCGTCCTCAGAAGTTAAACGCTCTCAATATTCAGGTACTGAGGGAGCTTAAAGATTGTCTTTCTCAGATTCACCTTTATCCGATCAAAGGTCTGATTCTTACTGGTGAGGGAGACAAGGCCTTCATCGCCGGAGCGGATATCGCAGAAATGAAACCCATGGCCCCAGGGGAGGCGAAGGCCTTTTCCGAGCTCGGGCAGCAGGTGACAATTTTAATCGAATCATTACCTTTTCCCAGTATTGCAGCTGTTAACGGTTTTGCACTTGGAGGTGGTTTTGAAATGGCGATGAGTTGTGATTTCATTTTCGCCAGTTCCAATGCAGTTTTTGGGCTTCCGGAAGTTAAGCTAGGGCTCATTCCAGGATTCGGGGGAACAGTAAGACTGGCCAGGATTCTTGGTGAGAGGAAGGCGAAAGAAATCATCTTTTCCGCTAGAAATATTTCCAGCGAAGAAGCTTTAAAGCTAGGTATTGCTTTAGAGGTTTTTACGAATAGAAATGAACTCATGGATGGTGCGAAAAAGTGGTTTAATCTCGCCTTGCAAAATTCTTCTCTTGCTATTTCCCGCGCCAAGCATGCACTGAATGCATCTTCTGCTGTCATCATTGAGCATGCACTTGATTTGGAAAAAGAGGAATTCGGAAATATATTTCAAACTCCACAAATGCAGGAAGGAACAAGTGCCTTCCTGGAAAAACGTAAAGCACAATTTAAATAAAGGAATCTCATATGATGCTTGATGAACAATACAAAGAAATTCGTGACATGGTTAAGAAATTTTCTGACTCAGAGGTCGCTCCTCTGGCACAAAAAATTGATCATGAAGGCCATATGCCAAAAGAGCTCATAGGTAAACTTGCCGAGAATGGCTTTCTTGGTTCATATGTTCCGGAAGAGTATGGTGGAGCGGGGATGGATTACATGTCCTATTCACTGATCGTTGAGGAAATTTCGCGAAATTGTGCGTCCACCGGCGTTTTTGTTTCTGCCCATACCTCGCTTGGAATCTGGCCGATCCTGCATTTTGGTACTGAATCTCAGAAAAAGAAATATTTACCAAAAATGTCTTCCGGAGAGTGGATTGGTTGTTTCTGTTTATCCGAACCGAATGCGGGTTCTGATGCCGGCTCCCTTACAACTTTTGCAGAAGATAAGGGGGATCACTGGGAAATTAATGGTGTGAAAAATTGGATTACAAATGGAAAAGAGGCGGGAATTTGCATTGTCTTTGCAAAAACAAAAAAGACTCCTGATTATAAGGGAATCTCGGCCTTCATCGTAGAAACATCTTCGGCCGGTTTTTCAATTATAAAAGAAGAAGATAAGTTAGGAATTCGTGGCTCATCAACTTGTCAGTTAGCGTTCGATAACGTGAAAGTTCCAAAAGACGCTCTTTTGGGTGAGGCCGAAAAAGGCTTCAGAGTTGCCATGGCAACTCTTGATGGTGGCAGAATTGGTATTGCCTCTCAGGCGCTTGGCATTTCTCAGGGGGCCTTTGATTATGCCATTAGGTACACGAAACAGCGTATTCAGTTTGGAGCACCCCTTTCAGATCTTCAGGGCGTTCAATTTATGCTTGCTGATATGAGTACCAAGATTGGTGCGTCGCGCCTTTTAATCTATCATGCATCGGCCTTGAAAGATGCAGGGCTTCATTATTCCAAGGAATCAGCTCAGGCCAAGCTCTTTGCGTCGGAATCTGCCATGTGGATCACGACGAAGGCCATTCAGCTCTGCGGTGGAAATGGTTACACCAAGGAATATCCGGTTGAAAGATTCTTCAGGGACGCCAAGATTACTGAAATTTATGAGGGAACTTCGGAAGTTCAAAGAATGGTGATTGCGGCAAGCGAATTAAAGGGAGTCCAATAACTTTTAGCTCGTCAAAACGTCTTACCGTTTGTTACATTGTCCATTAATTTTATTTTATTCGCGTAGTATACGCGTCTGTTATTAATTGAGGAGAAAATCATGGCGAAAAAGAAGCCGACTGCTAAAATGCCAGTGAGAAGACCAGTAGCGAAAGCTACGGGAAAAAAACCGGTAGCGAAAGCTCCTCTAAAAAAAGCGGCACCAATGGCAAAAAAAGCTCAAGTTAAAAAATCTGCACCAGTTGCCAAAAAATCCGCACCAAAAAAAGTGGTCAAGAAGCCTGTTCCGGCCAAGTCTTTTAAAGACTCGGTCCTGAAGGTGGCGTCAAAACTTCTTCCGAAAGGAAAAACTTTTTCTAAAGAACAAGAAAAGAAGTTGAAGGAAAAAGAAAAAGCACTTCAGACCAAGGAAAAGCCTCGTCACGTAAAAGAGAAGGCCCCGGTTGTTGTGAAGGGAAAAGAAGTAAAAGATAAGTCCAAGCAGAAAGAAATTGAGAAGAAACAAAAAGAGCAGGAAAAGCTAAGAATAAAAGAAGAAAAAGAAGCCGAAAAAATCAGAGCTAAAGAGCTTAAAGAAGCTTCTAAGAAGAAAAAGAAATCCTCCAAAAATGGGGATGAAGACGAAGAGCTTGATGAAGATGAAGACATCGATTTAGGCCCTGATGATGAGCCAGCTTTCGGTGAAGAGCGTAAGGCCAAGAAAGCTGAGGATGATGACTTTGATGAGTTTGAAGAAGATTACAAAAAGTCCAAGGCAACTAAAAAAACCGGAAAAAAAGCCTATGAGGTAGATGAGGTACCAGTAGATATCTTTCCTACCAAGCAAAGTAAAAAGTACACGAATGCTGTTATTTCAGATTTACAGTCCACGATTGCCGACGAGATCGCGCAACTTCGCGAGCACTTCAACTGGAAAGATATTGCTGAGGCCATTGGCTCTATGGATTTTTTCATCGATCCTAAAAATGATGAATGTATCGAAAAGGGTTGTGATAACATCAGAACGACTCAAAGCTATTGTCGCCTCCACTACCTTCGCAACTGGAAGACCGTTCAAAAGAAGCGTGACATTTTAAAAGAGGGTAAACTTCAGGAATATATTGAAGAACTCATTTCTAAATATCCTCCGAAATATATAGAAGCTCTCTTATCTGACCTGTCTGATGATAAAGAATTTTATCGCGTCCTCAACGAGCTTAACATCACTTCCGAGTTTGATTTTGAAGAAGATGAGTTTGAAAATGCAGTCGATGATGATGACGCTGATGATGATATTGGAATTGAAACAATTTCTTCCAGCCTTCGATACGAAGACGAATAAAAAAAAAGCCCCTTTTTAGAAGGGGCTTTTTTTTTATCAATTACTGAGAATCCTCATCGAATTCTGTATCCTCAAAATGATCTCCCAGGAGTCTATCGGCCTCAATGGTTGTATTGACATTTTCGCGGCTGATTTTATAAAAGTAGGTTTCATTTTTATGATTAACTTCCTGCCAGTTAGGCTCAAATAGATCCCACTCTTCTTCAGAAAAGATTTCATCAAAAAATAAACCCACCAAATCTATAAAGCTTTTTTGGGTTTCTCTTAGCTTATCTTCAATAGCAAATTTGTCGTGATCCGAGCTAAGGAAAAGAGTTGTTGGGGCGCTGTAGTCATCTTTGTCAGAAAGATAGGAAATGATAAGCAAGAATTCATCAGGGAAAGCCTGACCATAAACATCAAAATAGCGACCATGTTGCTGACATTCAGTTTTATAGGAGTCGTTCATAAGACGATTTAGGCTTTCAATCCATTCTGTTGGAAGGGGTTTTCCAACTTTTGAGGTTTTTTTTCGTGCTAACATGACAACCTGCCTTATGATCTTAATTTGTGTAGTCTTTTATCAGGCCCTTAATTAAAATAAATGCTTAAGAAAGACAATGCTTCATTCTTAAAAAAGGGATCAATTATGGCAGTTTATATTCTTGGCGGTGCACGCACGGCCGTTGGTAGTTTTATGGGGTCACTTTCAAGTGTCCCTGCTCCGAAACTAGGTGCAGTGGCCATCGAGGGCGCGCTAGCAAAAGCAAATATTGAAAAGTTTAAAGTCGATGAAGTCTTTATGGGAAATGTCATAACGACAGGTCTTGGACAAGCACCTGCCAGGCAAGCACTATTAGCAGCTGGTCTTTCTGATTCTGTACCAGCGACGACTGTTGGGAAAGTTTGTGGCTCTGGACTTCAGGCAATTATTCTCGGCGCTCGCTCTATCATGACTGGTGATAATCAGGTTGTTGTTGCTGGAGGTATGGAGAATATGTCTCTTGCTCCTCATATTCTCATGAATTCAAGAAATGGTTTTAAATATGGGGCGACTGAGATGAAGGATTCCATGCAGTGGGATGGATTATGGGATGTTTATTCAAACAGGGCCATGGGAAGTTGTGCGGAAGAATGTACACAAAAATTTAATATGACTCGAGAAGAGCAGGATGCATTTGCCATTGAATCATTTAAACGTGCTCAAGCCGCTTCAAAAGATGGAATGTTTAAAGATGAAATTGTCGCCGTTAAGGTTTCCGTAAAGGGCGGGTCTGCAGACATTACAGAAGATGAAGGTCCCTTCAAAGCGAACTTCGAGAAAATGCCGACCTTAAAACCAGCTTTTGAAAAAGACGGCACGATCACTGCCGCAAATGCTTCGACCATTAATGATGGTGCCGCAGCGATTGTTCTGGGTGGTGATGCTTATGCAGAAAGTGCAGAATTTAAGATTCTTGGTTACGCCTCAAATGCTCACGAACCCACATGGTTTAGCACGGCCCCGGTAGAAGCCATCAAAAAATCAATCATGAAGGCCGGCCTGAAGCTTGAACAAATTGATCTTTTTGAAATAAACGAAGCCTTTGCCGCCGTTACGATGGCAGCAATGAAGGAACTCAACATTCCTCATAATAAAGTTAATATTTTTGGAGGAGCAGTCGCTATTGGGCATCCCATTGGTGCCTCCGGTGCACGCATTGTTGTGACGTTGATGAATGCGATGAAAAAGAAAAATGCCAAATTTGGATGTGCAGCGATTTGTATCGGTGGTGGTGAAGCCTTAAGCCTTATTCTGGAGAAAATGAGATAATGACAACCCCTTCAACGACTCAGGTTAAATCTGGTATCCGCGCTCTTAAACCGGGAGAGATACTTTTTAATGATGGAGAAATTGCTGTCTCACTTTACATCATTCAGAAAGGACAAATGAGATTGTTTAAGCCCAAGGGTAAGGGGTTTATTGAAATTGGCGTATTACGCTCTGGTGAAGTCATCGGGGAAATGGCCTATTTTGATGACGATAATTCAGGTAAAAGGCGCTCCTGCTCGGCTTCAGCCATCACGCCAGTAGAGATCATTGAAATTTCATTTGCAGCGTTTGGTAAGACAATAGAATCGTTAAATCCATGGTTTAAGACAATCATTAACACCCTCGTAACTAGACTAAAGAAAACAAATGTTCGTGTAAAAGAACTTGAAGACAACCACACCGTGGATTACGGACATAAAATTCAGGGTTATGAATTTATGAAACCGATAGAGGTGATGAGAATATTAGGAACGTTGTTTTTAGTATTTAAGGCGCATGGAGAATTTAAGGATAATGCGAGTGTTGTAACGAAAAAGACTCTTCATCTTTACACTCAAGATATGTACCAGATCATGGAGGCAAAGCTCGAGAGCGTTGTTAATCTTTTGGTGGAACTCGAGTGGATGGAAATTAAAGAAGACGATGAGAATCTTCCAAATCTATTTGTGTTAAAAAATATCGAAACGATTCGTCAGTTATTTATTTACTATAATGGCGAAAGACACTTGCCGGAAAAAAAGAAAATGAAAGTTGGGGATAAGTGTGAAATGATCATTGTTAAGATGATCGAAAATGCTTCGAGCCTCCCATTATCAGACATTCCAAATCAAAAGACTATCGATGATATTCCTCCCAAATTTACCAAGTACTTCAACATCTCACCAATCCTGAATGAATTTAAATCTCGTAACGTACTCATTAGTGCGGATCATCTGGAAGATGGTAGGAACATAGGTCTTTTTGGAGATGTCGTCATTTCAGATGGAAAAGTATTGGTGGAAACTGATTTTAAAAAAATTCAAAAATTTTTTCCAGTCATCCGTTTTATGAATGCTATCAAAAAATCAAACTCTGAAAAAAATCCCGGAAAATTTGATTAAATCCCCGCTGGGATGAAGTTGACTTCGATCTTATCACCCGATTTGTAATAATTGACTGATCCGTTTAATTGAATCATGAAACCTGTTCTAATGATGGTGGGATTCTCGTCTCCGGGCGAGGGGTGAGGGACTTTAATATTTCTTGTCGTTGGGACCGAGGTGAGATCACTCCAACCATCGGAACTACTCTGGGCAATGGCCCGTCCATTAATTCTCACACTAATCGTTTCTACTTTTGGTTTTTGTGGGAGCACAAAAAAACCAAAGTATTCAGTTCGTGAAACAGAGGTGACTAAAACACAATCAGGATAGGTTACGAGGTTCCTAAATTCGATAAAATGGCGTCCAGTATATGGTTCGCCGGATGTCGGTTTCTCGCGAGTATTTATTGTTTGAATCGCCTCCGTTCCGCGATAGAACCAATCAACATCTCTCACTAATGTGACACTCGTGCCTTTCGGGTCTATTTTTTGGACTTTAACATCTGAAGTTGAAACGACTTCATTGTTTTCGGCAAAGGTGATCGGCCAGTATCTGTAACCATGAGGAAGAATGACCTGTTTGATTGAATTATTAATTGCAGCGAATATTGAATTTATTCCGGAAGGGTTACACAGATCATAGCTATCGAGACTAGCGTTACTGTCCTGAGCTTTTGAGTCAAGATAGAGGTCATTTGACATCTTGATGTATGACTTCTCTGATCCTCTCCAGCCTTCATAGTTTTTATAATCCGAGGCTTCTCTTGATTTTCCGCAATTATTTTGACGGGCAGTGACTGAAATCAACCGAAGCTGAAGAGAGTTTAAAGTTGCTTTAAGGCTTCTTAAACTCGAGAGTCGGGCATTATAGGCCGGTAAATTGATTTTAGTTTCTCCATTTAAGAACCCCGCATCTTCCTCAATTTCTAGATCCCTTCCGTTTGAAACCAGGACAGTAATCAAATGGGCATCTTTTCTAATGAGGTTATTTTTGTGGTGATCTACAAAGCTCACCAACCGATTTAAACCTTTCTCTACACCTGTGATTGGTTGGTTCGCGAAAAAATTGAAACCACCTGCCACTTGCACTCTTCTTGAATCGGATGGAATACCCTGAAGATCACTTGAGTTGGTCATGACCTGAAAGTCGTTATTTCCCGTGATCGTCTCCATGAGTGGTGTACCGATAACTCTGAAATCAAATTCCGACGACAGGCTATTCACAGTGCTGGCAAGGGCATTTTTGAGATCATTGGCGATGTAATAAGAGCTTGAAGAATTATCAACAATATAGAGAACATCCACTTTAGGTTTTACAGTGGTAAAGATCGTGCATGAATTATAGGCATATGATTGCAAAGGACTGGCCTGTTCAGAACTTGATCTGGGAACAGTGCCAAACTCTTCGCTCCCGCAACTTATCAGGCAAATTTGAAGGGAGAGTAACAAAAAGGCCGACCATTGTATTTTCATAAAGACACCTTAAGGTAATTCACTAAGCTATTCGGAGAAAAGAGGCCTAAACTTTAACTGGAGGGACAGAATCACGGCATTTGAATGGGAAATTCTTGCCCCTTAATCTGTAAACAACTGTGATTAGAGTATTATATTAATAATAATCATTTCAGTGAGTTGAGGATTGTATGTCTGATAAATGGTATTACGTTCAAAAGGGAAGTCGTCAAGGCCCGGTAGCAGTTGAAGTTATCGAGCAGATGATTTTGGATGAGGTTCTTAAGTCAGATGACTTTGTTTGGAAAAAAGGTTTTGACCACTGGAAAAAAATAAAAGACGTTGAGGAGTTAGGGCCGAAAGAATTGCCGGATGCTCCTCTGCCACCAGAAATTAAATCTCCTGCTAAATTAGTATCCCTCAAGGAATTGAATCCAGAAGAGAGAATTTTATACATCCGTATTGGAACAGACAGGGGAGCGTCGTCAAATGATTATGGGCCCTATAGTCTTAAACAAATTAAACAACTTTTTAAAGAAAATAGGATCAATGGGAAAACATTTATCTTTATAAAAGGTACCAGAGATTATTGCATGCTGGCCGATTTTCCAGAGTATCAGGAAATTTTTGAGGAGCTTCCACCCGTCATTCAGGATTCAGACAAGAGAGGCACGATTCGTAAACCGTTTATCGCCCGACTTTTTGTTCAAAATAATAAGACTCTCTACGAAGGAATTTGCAGGGATATTTCGATCGGTGGAATGCAGATTTTGGTGGATAATTTTAAAGGTAAATCAGGTGACAGAATTACCATTAATGTTCATCCCGAAAATAGTGATTATCATTTTACGGCTTCCGGATTGGTCGTTAGAATCCTTGAGGGCAATTCCGGTTTTTCTTTCAGATTCCAGGGTCTTTCTGATGAAGCTCAGCGGGCAATTGAAAAGTTCGTTCAAGAAAACTGAAAGTGAATCATAAAATAGTCCGATTCACGACTGAAGATCATTCAATCGCCTCCTTCGATGGAGAATCTAATATCTTCATTCGTCACTTCTCGCGAGGAGCAAATAAAGTCCATTTTTTAATCGTTCACGGTGCGCTTGAACACTCCGGACGACACTCAGATCTTGTAAGTTTTTTACTCGAAAAATATCTAAATGTCTCGGTGACTATCTTTGATAATTTAGGCCATGGCAGAAGTGGCGGAACCAGGGCGTATGTTGATAGTTTTAAGCATTATGTGGATGACTTCTCTAAGGTTACTGAATGGGTTAATTCAAAAAACTCAACCGAGACCAAAAATTTTATCCTCGCTCATAGTCTCGGTGGTTTGATTTGTTTAACAAAAATTCTTGATCCGGCCTATGGCTACTCATTTCCTCTCCAGGGCATTATCTTTTCAAGTCCCTGTATACGACCTAAAAAAGCTTTAGGATCAATGTCTTTACCGATTCTTGAAAAGTTAAATCAGTTCATGCCCAAGCTGCGTATTCCTATGATTTATTCAGGAAAAGATCTCACCAGGGACTCCGAGAGGGCCAATGATTTTGACACGGATCCGCTGATTCCCAAATACATGAGTGTCAGAATGGCCAAAGAAATTATGGATGCTAGCGATAAAATGACCGGTCTTTCCTATTATTTAAAAATTTCATGTTTGTTTTTAATATCCGGATCAGATCGGATTGTTGATCCTGTCAGCACACTTCTTTTTTCACGTGGTGTTGATAAACAGCTGGCCGAGATCGTACAATATCCTGACCATTATCATGAGTTATGGAATGAAATAGATCGTCAGGACATTTTTAAAAAAATGAAATACTGGATAGACAAGCAACTGAAGGGGTCCCCGTGAAGTATACTTTATTTCTTTTACTCATCATCATGGGATGTGCATCTCATAAGTCCTTTAACCAAACCACTTTAGGTAAAGTGATCTTTCCTGGGGGCGTTTATCATAAAGAAACTTGGGATGATACTTTGGTCTTTAAAAGAATGAGTTGGTATCATGGCATGACATTATACTTTGATGCCTTTCTATGGAAGGTTGACGTTGATTCTCCTTTTGTTAAGTGGTTCTCTTCTCAAGAAAAAGATTTTTTTACCAAGTGTGAATCCCTCATCGTAACCGCTGGCTACAGTGCCGATCCTCTGAAAATATCCCATGTTAGTTTCCGGGAGCAGATGAAACTTAATGGCTATGATGATGTCGTAATTAATAATTTTGCCTCTTTTTTAAAAAGCCACTCTTCTGCTCAGGATTGGAGATTGGTGAATTATAAAATCATGGGTTACTGTAAGAGGTCCCCATCAAGAGTCGGAGCGGGTAGTAAATTGGCGATTAACTTTCCAGGTTTCAGGCAGTTAGAAGTTGGGCTTTAATAAATGAAGCTCATTTAATTCAAGAATTTGATTTCAAAATGTGCAAATTGATGACTCATATTCCTTTAGATAATCCTCAGGAATCCGATAGGGTAATAGAGGTAGTATGAGCGAGAAGAAGTTCCAGCGTTTCGGAAAATATCTGATCTTGGATCACCTAGTTGATGGTGGAATGGCAAAACTTTGTCGCGCTCGTTATTTGGGTGAACAGGCCAATAAGATGGTTGCCGTGAAAATGGTTCAGCCACAGTTCTCGAATGATGAAGCTTTTGTTCGGATGTTCCAGGATGAGCTCAATATCACATTTGGTATGCTCCACCCTAATATCATGCAGGTTTATGATTACGGTAAAGTGAGTGGTCAACTTTACACTGCCATGGAATACATTCATGGACAAAATTTAAAGCAATATCTTGATCGCCTTGGAGAAAGAAAAGTTGTCTTTCCTATAGAAACTTCTTGTTACATTATTTCTCAGGTATGTCTGGGGCTTCACTATGCCCATACCTTTACGGATAAGTTAACGGGTAAGCCGTATAACATTGTCCACAGGGATATTTCTCCGCATAACATAATGCTCACCTTTGATGGCGCTGTTAAGCTGATCGATTTTGGTATTGCAAAAGCAAATACAAATTCTGAAGCGACTCAGGCCGGGACAATAAAGGGTAAGTTATCTTATCTCGCACCTGAATATCTTGATGGGCTTGAGCTTGATGCCCGTTATGATCAGTTTGCTGTGGGGATTACACTTTGGGAAATGCTTTGTTCTAAAAAGCTCTTTCAGGCGAGTAATGATTTAGCAGTCTTAAAGCAAATTCAGGCATGTAAAATTACTCCACCATCTCACAATAATCCACTAGTGCCCAAAGAACTGGATGCTATCGTGATGAAGGCCCTTTCCAAGGATCGCTCTCACCGCTATGAAAATCTCGATCAGTTGAATCGGGCGCTGGTACGTTTTCTGTACTCAACTTATCCTGAATTTAACGCTTCCGATTTGAAGACTTTTGCTAATGAGCATTTTAATTCCTTGATTTTAAAAGATCAGGAAAGATTTGTGGAGTATGGAAAAATAGACATCATCCCTTATATCGAGGATATGAAGCAGGAAGAAAGTAGGACCGGAAAAATCAGTAGAAGAGACTCTACACTTAAGGTTCCTTCAAAAGATTCTTCACGAGAAAGGATCAGAGAATTTGAATTAAATATCGATCCTGTTCAAGTTGAGATTGGAATAGAGCAGCCCACTTTTGATGCTACGAGGAAGTTGAATAAGGCGGCCCTGCAAAATGTTAAGTCCACCTCCCGAAATGCTAAGGTAAGTTCTTCAAATCCTCCAACGAAGTCTGTACCGAAGGAAAAAACTGCAAGTCAGTTTATGAACAAAAAAGACCTAATGAGGGAGGAGGAGAAAAAATCTGCTCTCCCGGCAATTATGTTCATATTGGCCGCTTCCTTCACCGGTGTCTCTTATCTGCAGGGCGAGTTGATGGGAGACATTTTTGGTTTCAATCTTCATAAGATGATTCATGGGGAAGAAATCACAAATAGAACAATCTCATCTGAAACTCCTAGAACACCTGATCGTGGTCGCCGTTCTGATCTTTTAAATGAGTCAGAAGGCGAGATTCTTCTTAGTGGTCTGGATATTTCAACGGAAGTCTATCTTGACGGAAAAAAAACGGAATATTTTGGCAGACCTTTAAGGGTAGGATTGGATAAGGAAGTAACCATTTCTATCCGAAGGTATGGTTATATTTCCTATACGACGAAAGTTACTCTCTCTAAAGAAAAAAATTCTTCAGTTATTAATGTACCTGTTCTCGACAAAGCGAGATTAGGTCAACTTACGACATCACAAAATTATACGGCCGGTTCAAAACTTATTTATGAAGAATCAGGTGAACTAATTGAAAGAATTCTTCCATTCAAAGAAGTCGAGATTCCGGAAGGGACTTATCAGGCGAGAGTTGTGAATCCGATTCTGGGAACAGAGAAAAAAGTAGAATTCACGATCGAAGAAAATAAAAAGCATTTTCTCGAATAACTCCTATTCCGATTCGTCTTTTGGCCCTTCAAATCTTTTAGATTGTTTGAACCTATTTACTTTCCTCATGTTGAGAAGCTTAATAATTTCTGCCGCTGTCTCTTCCAGCGCCTTACCGGTGACATTGAAAACCGGCCACCTCTTGTTTTCAGAAAAAATTTTCGTTGCCCATTCAATTTCCTGAGTCACTTTAGAAATGTTGGCATAATCACCCTCATCGTTTGAGAGTCCAAGGCGAGAAAGGCGGTTCTTGCGGATTTTAAAAAGTTCATCAGGATCAATGGTAAGACCAAAGATTTTTCTCTGATCAATCTGGAAAATTTTTTCTGGCAGTGTAACACCCATAACAATCGGAACATTAACAGTTTTTATGCCTTCAAGAGACAGGTACATTGAGAGGGGAGTTTTAGAGGTCCTGGAGATTCCAACAAGCACGACGTCGGCCTCCTCCAGGGAAGTGATATTCCTCCCGTCATCATGATTGAGTGTGAACTCTATTGCTGCCACTCTTTTAAAGTATTGATCATTCACTGCATGAAGGAGCCCTGGTTTGTAATCCGGCTCGGCCTCGAAAAAATTTGAAAAAGTTGTCAGTAACGGGCCAATGACGTCTACGGACCTGACATGATCACGTTTCGAGAGGTCGGCGATATACGCCCTGAGTTCCACCGAAACGATGGTGTAAACAACGATATCGTGATGAATAGCAGCTTCCTGAAAAATGGCGTCAATTTGTTCCTTCGTTCTTATATTCTTGTAACGAGTAAAGAATATTTCCTTGTCCTCAAATTGCGTCATCGCCGCTCGTGTAATGGCAGAGGCGGTCTCCCCAGTACCATCTGAAATGACTATAACTTTTAACTTATCATTTATTTGCATCATAGCTTTTATCTATATCCTTATAGTTATTGTCTATTTGTCCTTATTAGAAAAAGGCTTAAAATAAGCTTCAATTTCTATCTATTCTACTTAAGAGGAAGGTCAAATGCACCTAAGAAAAATTCTACTCTTTCTAATGACCGTAGTAACAACTTCGGTGTGGGCGGAATTTCGTGCCCTGCCTGATGCACCACCTGTAACTTCTGATAATCCGCAAACAGTTGAGAAAATAGAATTAGGGAAAATGCTATTTTTTGATCCACGTCTATCTATGGATGGGACAATTTCATGCAACTCTTGCCACAACGTGATGTTTCACGGTGGGGACGGGCGTCCGGTGGGTGTTGGTATACAAGGTAAGCGCGGTGGACGCAATTCCCCGACTGTATGGAATTCAGCTTTTCATACCGTTCAATTCTGGGACGGCCGAGTGACAACTTTAGAAGATCAGGCCGTGGGCCCAATAGTTAACTCTGTTGAAATGGGCATGACTTCTCATGATCTTGTTGTTGAACGTATTAAACAAATTCCCGTCTACGTTCAAGCGTTCAGAAAGGTGTTTCCTCAATCAATTGAACCCACCATAAAAGATGCGGCCAAGGCCATTGCTTCATACGAAAGAACTCTCATCACATCGAATTCACCTTTTGATAAATATATGAAAGGTAACAAGAAGGCGATGACCATTCAGCAGATCCGTGGAATGAAGCTTGTTGATGAAATCGGTTGTACCTCCTGTCACACCGGAGTGAATTTTGCAGGAGAGGGTTTCAAGATGGGCGAAGGTAACTATCAACCCTTTCCACAGATTCCAGGATCAAAATATGACAAAATGTACGACCTCATATCAGATTTGGGTCGTTTTGAAGTGACGAAGAAAACTGAAGATAAAAATCTCTGGCGCGTACCGACCTGGCGTAACATATCGATCACGGCACCTTATTTTCACAATGGTAAAGTTAAAACCTTGGATGAGGCGGTAAGAGTTATGGCGAAAACTCAGATGGACATGGATCTTAAAGATAATCAGGTTGAGGATATCGTTGCATTTCTAAACGCTTTGACTGGTGAGTTTCCTAAGCAGTCCATGCCTCAGCTTCCGAATACTTTTAATATGACTGTGACTCCTGATCCTTAAGTTCTCTTGATGAACTGATCCAATTGAAAAAAGATTTCATTTCTTCCTTCAAGTGGATTGAATTGTTTTTTAAAACCATCTCTTTTGAACCATGTTCTTTGTGACTTTGCCAGTTGTCTGGTTGAGATAATAATTCTTTCCCTGCATTCATCAAGACTTTTATAATTTCCAAGAATGTAGTCAATTGATTCTTTATACCCAATACTTTGAAGGGGCTTCTCGATACCGGTAAAGCCTGATTCTAAAAGAGATTTTACTTCTTCAACAAGACCATCGCGAAGCATCCGGTCTGTTCTTTTTTCAATAATTTTTGAGTGTTCCTCTTTTGGCATATCCAGATAAATATGAAAGATGTCCCAACCATGAACCGTGGGTCTGTCTAAGACTTCATTAGATAGATTTTTGTCCTCGCGTGCAAGAGACATGGGACCACCG
>CAXNNO010000005.1:0-20283 GCA_964203555.1 Bacteriovoracales bacterium | reverse complement strand
ACTTGTGGTGGGAAAAATTAAATATCGGTTTTATATTTCCATATGTAGCCGCCTGATGACTTATATTTTTCTCTACAACAAGTTGTTATTGAATTAGAGTCTATTCCCAATTCCTTTGATGCTTGAGAGATTGATTCACAAAATAATAGCGACATAGATTAATTTATTTTAAAGAGCCGCGAATATGAAGAAAACAGAAATTGAAAATGCCATAAGTAAGCTTATGCAGGTTGAAAAGGAAAAATTAGTAAGCACACTTCTTGATTTGTCATATCGGTATGAAGGTGTGATCTTCCCCACTTAACTGCGAACAATTTAAATGCCACCGGTTGTGCAGTCCTTGTTAAATTCTATGTCTTTATCAAGCTCGAGACTAATTAAAAGAAAAATCCCTGGAGTGAATAGTTGCCAAAATTGGCAACAAGTGGTACAATGCAAGCATGGATCGTCGAGAATACAACATCAGTATAATGGTCAATGAGATTTTAATTAGCAAAGTCATCATTGATCCACATTATGAAGAAAAGCATGCTGAAAGTATTAACGACGAAATCATCCTAGAATTAGTATAAAGGTTGGATGGAAAATACTTTGATCCGGATGATGAGAAGACTCCATATGCATATTTGGATGTTAGAGAACCATGAAATCTATATCGGCGTGATTAATGCCTATCGGAGGTAAGGATGGGATTTCCAGATAAAAGAGAATTAGAGCGCGCTCTAAAAATATTGAAACAAGAAGAAGGAACATTAGCACTTAAGCCAGATGCAAGCCCACTTGAAAAATTTCGCTTTGATCTTTGTCAGAAGTTTTTGAAATACAAAAAGGTCAATAATCTTAATCAAAAAGAATTGGCCCGAGCTTTAAGTATTGATGAACCAAAGATGAGTAAAATACTTCATCACAGGATTGATGAATTTTCAACGGATCGGTTGATTGAGCTTTATTCTAGACTTGAGCCGAATTTAAAATTGAGAGTGGGATAAATGTCTTGCAGATCCGCCGCATAGGTTTAAAAGATTTAGTAACTAATTAATTGTTAGCAGTTAAATGGGGATGTCAAAAAGGATATGATTGATTTGGTGATTCACACATGAAATTGAGGCCCCTTTACTTGATCTGGATACGAGTCTTTTATGACTGATCACTTTTGATTGATACTGGGCAGTGCCAGGTCGATTGAGTTTCACTTGGTGAATTGATAGATAATGGAAGTTGAAGCATTCTCATGGTTTAAGTCATCCCCAGTTAACTGCTAACAATTTAAATTATAAAAAGCTTTTACAGTCGAATACTCCTTAAATACTTTCCCCACTCCTGATCGAGCAATGCCTAATTCCTTGGCTATTGAAATGGGAGTATTCGCCCCATTTTGAATTGCCGTGATAATTTCAGAACGCCAATTTGCACCAAACAAATAACGATTTCTATACTGACGATTTAATCTGACCAGCTCGTCGGAACTTAAAATGCTGGTCTGTCTTATTCGTAACGAACTCTCGGAAACCAGGATCCCAATGTCTTTTAAAAATGGAACGGCCCCTTTCATTTTAATAAGGGAGGCTTGATCTTGATTCATGTAATGATGAACCTTTTTTGATATCTGAATTCCCTTTTTAAATCGTGGATCTTTAATAGATGCCATGTAAGCGCAAATTGCAGAGAACCAAGGGGTGTCTCCAAGATATTTTTTCATTTGAGCGTACTCTTTAAAAAGTTTATCAGGGATAATATGACTTCCATGAATTTTGAGCCATGAAAAAAGCAAGCTCAATAACCTTCCATCTTCGTCGACGTAGTAGCAGGCCTCAACAATGGTTCTTTCAATATCCACGTTCTCGATTTTTTCTTCCAAAGAACTACCAACACTAAAACCAATTTGGGATAATTTTGAATAAAGTAAGTCAATTTTACTCAAGCTTTAGCTCCTTGATAAGTAGAGAGTAAATATCTCTCACCCGACCGGGCCATAATTCACTTGCATCACCTGCCAGAACCCAGTCTTTACATTCTTCTAATTCACTTAGAGATGGTGCGAGCGCCACACAATCTTGAAAGTCAGTCCCTCTATCAGCGAGAGCATATAATTTTGTTCTCAGTAAATTAATTCTACCAAGCGTATGGAGAATCATCGCTTCCCCCTGAAAAATTAACTGAAGATCGCTCCTCCAACCAATCGGTAAATCTCTTGTTAATGAGCGTGGCCCATTATTGATCCACTCAGATGCTCTAAGATTTAAGTCGGGGTTGAGTTTAGCAAATTCAACTGATGCGTTTTTAATTTCGGTTGGAATTTCTGGATCAAGAAAATCAACGTCGTGAGTTACACGAGAGATTACGCCCATCAATCTCAATGCGGCTCCACCAATTATGATGGCTTCAAAAGATAAATTTTTCTGCTTCAAATATTCATCAAACTTTTTAACTGCCTCTTTCATAGACCCTCTCATGTTCTGATAATAAGAACTAATTATATAGTACTACAGTATCGGAACGAATAAAAATCTATTTTACTTATAAGTTTTATATGTAAGTAACTGAAGTTACTTACTTTCTGGAATAACTGCGAACAAAACACTACCCTACGGCCGGCAACGCCAATCCATCTTCTGACACTCTTGCGCCAGTGAATCAAGCTGCTTGAACCGCCCATTTTTTTGAGGCATTTGACCCAGAATCCGGCGTGTCTCGTTTGGAGAAGAGTACTTAAAATAGGAATAAGCTAGAGCGTAAGTAAGATCCTGATGATTTTTTAAGTTCGAAGGCCTGAATGGAATGGTGAGAAGGCCCGCATAATTTTCCTGATTGAGAAAATGGGAAGACTTGGCGAGAAAAAAATCTTGTTGGGATCCCATGAAGAAAAAGTAGTCTGAAACGGTTGATCTTCCGGCCATTTTGAAAAACTCTGCAGCATGTTTGAAATACGCCTTATCTTCCGCACTCATCATCTCAAATAAGTGGGCGATCGAATGATATCTTTCGAGCTTAAACAACGCTTTAATGAGCTGAAGGGTTAAATCTTTTGATCGGGGATGGCAGGCATGTCCCGTCTCCAGGACATTGTGGTCAGGGACTTTGAGTTTTTCAATTTCGTCCCAAAGCCGAAGATAGAAGTCCTCATCTCTGCATTTATTAAAAAGGACATGACGCCTTTCCTGGGCCTCATGGAATAGTTCAAAACGAAGAAGAACTTTCTGGGAGCTGATAAAAAAATTCAGCTCTTCTGAATGAGTGCTGAGAGAAAGCTCAATCGCCTCATCGGAGTGGCCACTTTTTTGGAGGCAGGAAAAGTAAAGAGGCCAGTCATTGTCCACAAAGTCTTTCAAGGCCACTTTTTGATAAAATGAACGGCATTGAGAAAAATTTTTGAGTTGATAAGAAACTCGTCCCCAGAGGGAATAGATATTTACTTTGGTCCCCAGTTTTTCAGCTTTTTGAAGACTCTTAAAGGCAGCAGTAAAATTTTTTAGCTGATAGTAGGCCTCGCCAAGATGAAAATACGCCTCACCCTTTTCAGATCGGTCCAAACTCAAATGGGGAAATTGATTGACGACTTCCTGATACTTTTGATCCTTTGAAAGGGCCTTGATAAAAGAGAGACCTTCGAGTTCATCATATTTTTTCTCATCATCAAGAGACATGGCAAAAGAATGAAGAGGTAGAAGTAAAACAAAAATAAAACTAATTAAGTTCAAAGTTCACCTTCTGTTTAATCTTACTTACCGTGGGTTTTCCATCTTTTAATCCAGGCCCAAAGGTCCACTTCCTTATCGCCTCAATTGCCACCTGATCAAACAAACCGGGTGGTTCGGCCGACAAAACCCTCGCCTCGGAAACCTGTCCTCTTTCAGAAATAACGATTTCAAGAACAACATATCCCTCGATTCCGCGCGCCTGAGCACTTTGCGGGTAAACGGGGTTTACGACCTGAATGGCACGGGCCTGTCGATTTTGATCTTCCCCAGAATCAAGAAGCTGCACGGTCTGGGAGTCACCCTGACTCACATTCATACCGCCGCTTCCGCCGCTCCCCTCACCCACAAGTCCGGCCGAGAGAGTATTTAAGTCATCTCCCAAAGACGATGTGGGTTGAATTAAATTTTCGGAAAGACTTTTGATGGCCTCAAGCTTGGGAGCTTCCTCTCGGGTCTCGTGCTTCACGGAAACTTTATGAATTTTGGTTTTCTTCTTTTGAATCTCTGAACCGAAGATCTCAGATGGGGATTTGACCGAGGTAAGTAAAATTCCAAGCCCCACAGACAGGGGAATCATGATGGCGCCGAGGAAAATGATATCTCGATCAAAAGAAAACTTCATGCTCTTGCCAAAAGAATGAAGAGACCAAGAACGCAAATCATAATCATCATCATCACGAGACCTGGAAGAGAATCGGCAATTGATTCCTTCCAGGTTCTTGCTGCCTTAAAGGCCGTTCTCTCAAAATTGGGACTAAAGAGATAAATCTCCTGGCCAGTGAAGGCATTAGAAACTTTTAAAAACTCATTATTGTAGGGAACTAAGGAGTAAACTTTTTCATTCACCCTACCCCAAGCAGAAAAAAGTCCATTGAAAAGGATTTCTCCCTGAACAAGTTGATCGTTTTCATCCAGGAAAGCTTGCGGATGCCAATTCTCGCCGGAAATAACATTCATGAGGGCATATCCGTCATTAAGAACACTTTCAAATTGTTTGACCGGATCAAGTTCTTTTGATGGCGCATGAACAAGACCCATTTTGACTTTTATCGCACCAAACATTTCCGAAATTTTAAGTGAATTCTTTTCAAGCTGGCCTGTAATCTGAACACTTTCCTTGGTCATCTTATCGATGGCCTTAAACTCTTCCTGAATTTCCTGATTTTTTAGAAGAATCGCCGAAAGCTCTTTTTGCTTAGTATCGATCTCTTTTTGCGCCCGCGCCTTTCGCGATTTAAAATTCGCGACGAGACCTGACTTGAGCTTTACTAACGAGTCTTTCTGACTTTGAAGATAGGTTTTTTCTCTGCGATACGCCTCATCCAGGGAGACATCAGCGAAGAGAGGAACACTTAAAAAAAGAAGAATTAAATAGTTCATAAATGGATACCCGGAAGAGAGTGAAGGCCTGTTTTTTGTTGCTGTTTAAACTGAGTCAGTAAAGTTTCAATCAAATCTATGGATGAGGAGTCAGTAAAAAAATTCATCTTCCAGCCATCTTTGAAAAAAAGTAAACCATACTTACCCTGAGCAGTTCTGAAGTAACCCTTATTCCTTCCCATCCTGACCATTTCAACGTGAAAAAGTGTCGATTCAATCTGAAGAGGCGAGAGAATAAATTCCGACTCTTGAGATTTATTGAGATCTGACTCCAGGATAAACCAGGTTTGCAAAAGGGCATGTTCGTAGGAGATTTTATTAAATGTGAGATCAAGCCGGAGCTTACTTATTCTTTCAAGAAGTTTTGAAGAGAAAGCGGGATGCGCCCTTTGAAGAGAATTCTCGTATTTTGTCCAGAACTCAAGAATCCACTGATAAGATCCCTTTTTAAGAACCAGTCTCGATTTCTCCTGAAGCTTACCCCGACTTAAGTTGATTTGCGTGTTGATCTGATCCTGCCTGAACTTTTCCTTAAGTATCTGGGCACTCACTTCCTGATCGCGCTGGATGTAGACATCCATCTCACTTTGTTCGCTCTTTTTTAAATTCTCAACTTCAAGAGAAAGTAACTCCACCTCCTGCCTGAGTTCGGCGGTTGAGGAAACTTCATCCGAGAGAGTGTCTGCAAACCCGTGATTAACAATAAAAAGTGCGAAAAATAAATATTTCATCATTCCTCCAGACCTGTGGTGGTTGAAATGGCAATCTTTTGAATACCCGCTGATTTAATGAGATCGATCACCATAACGACCTCGCCATATCCCAGATTTTTGTCGGCGGTGAGGATTGCCTCGATGCCCGAATTTTTCTTGGCCTCAAGCTCTGCCCGTGTTTTTAGTTCGGACTCTGACACAAGTTCACCGGAAACAAAGTAATACCCCTCTTCATTCACCGTCACTTGAAAGGGAGTATTATCAGATGATGCCTCCCCCGAGGATGCCTGGGGAATATCCACCTTGATTCTCGACTGATCCGAGGCCGGTGAAGCAACCATAAAAATAATAAGTACGACCAGGATGATATCGACCAAAGGAACAATATTGATATCCGAAATGGTATCTTGATCAGAATTATTGGCGGCCATAATTAGTGCCCGCTCTTCTTCGATCGCTCGTAAAGAAAGAGTAATTCTTTACAGGAATCAAGACCCCCGAAAATGCTTTTCACCTGACGTGAGTAAAAATTGAACGCAAGAACGGCAGGAATCGCCACCATTAGGCCTGCGGCAGTTGCAATGAGAGCAGATGAAATTCCGGCCATCACCGACGCTCCCCCAGAGCTATTTCCATTCATATCATTGAAGGCCTTCATAATTCCGAGGACAGTACCAAATAACCCTATGTAAGGTCCGTTAGAGCCAACGGTTGCAAGGAAGCCAAGAAATTTTTCGTAACGAGGTCTTTCGGTTTGATGGATATATCGAAATATTTCCTCCACACCTGAGTCGTTAAATTTTATAAAATGCTGAAGACTCAAGTGAATCGCCTTATCTTCCAACTCATCAAGGTTAGTGACCATCTTTTCAATTCGGGCATAATCCTGAGTCTCTAGCGCCTCTTTGAGTTCCTTTTGTCTTGTTTTACTGTGCCGGGATCTTTTTTTAAGAAATAAAAACCTCTCAACAATCATCAACATACTAAAAAGACAAAGACCCAGAAGAAGATAAAGAACACCCTGGTCGACATAATGGGCTATGGAAAAAATTCTCTCATTCATTCGTGCGCTCCCAGCTTTAAAAGTAGCTTCTCAATATTTTTAAAATTAAGTTCTCGTGACATTGTTAATGGATAAACACCCAAAAGATTCGGCATATTGACGTCCAACTCATACTTGGGCTGAACAAGAAAACGAAGAACATTCTCTAATTTATTCTTGATGCAAAAAGTAAGAAACGTTTCCCCCTCATGGCCAGCAACCAGCTCGCCCAATTCATCTACTTTAAGATAAAAATTAACCGGTGGATTTTCTTCCAACGCTTTTTTAATGTCCTGAAGTTGATTACTTTTTGCGGCAAGAAAAAGATTTCTTTTAAGCTCGTTATTGAGTTCAGGAAAAAGAGATCTCTTAATGCGGACATTTTCTTCCGCATACTGAAGCGCACTTTTTCCATGACGATCCAATTGTTGAACACTCGCCTCATGTGAGATTAAAAATTCAATCACCTTGAATTTAGTCCAATGACAAGCTTCCGTGAGAAGAGTTCTGCCGGATAATAATTCCGCATTCAGATCTCCACCCTCTTTCACGTAGAGAGTGAGGTTAGAAATATTTTCATTTAAAATATCCTGAGAAAGTGTTTCTCCTCTGACACTCTGATTCTGCGAGACACCCTGCTGGCCCGAAGCTGTCTGGGTATGGCGACCGCATGCCGACAGAAAAAACAAACTAAAAATAAGCGGTAAGATTAAAGACATACTGCCTTCCCCTTTTTCTAGAACGGACAATTTCATCACCCTGAGTACTCCTTGCCACCGGATCCAGTAAGTTTCGGGCACGAAATCCGTACCCCCAACTTCCGAGATTTTGATTAAAAATAAAATCAAGCTGGTGAACCGGTTGTTCGTAAACATCCGGACGGGAATTCGTTCCCACTTCGGTAATTCTTTTTCCCACGATATTGTAAATAAGGCCTGAGGTTACCTTGAGCAGAGGCCTGTCATAAAAAAGCTGAACGTTGGCAACATAAGGCGATTGCCCCTGGAGAGGACGAACTTTCGAAGTTTGATTACCTTGGGAGGAGTCAATTTGTACATTTGAATGAATCACTGAAAAATTCGATGAAAGACTCCAGCGCCGAAGATCGCGACTGATACCGCGCAAATTATATCGACCCTCGGCCTCCGCTCCATAATTGGACGCCGATCGGGCATTCATAAAACTTTTAATTAATTTATCACCAGGCTGAAAAACCGCTTCAATGGGTGACTGAAAATGTTTGTTAAATAATCCCAGTGAAAAAAAGTCCGTGTCTCGAAAAAATCTTTCGTATCTTAAATCCCAATTCTTAATGACTGTGCCTTTTAAATTGCTGTTTCCAATCACATCATAACCCGTCTCATCTTCAATATAGGAGACGGTGGAAAGTTCTCTGAAATCCGGTCGAGCAAGTGTCTCACCATAGGCGAGCCTGACTCTTTCATCCTTCGTCGCCTTCCAGACAATGTTGTAGGACGGAAGAAGGTCAAACATTTGCAGCTCCCCCTGGGAGGTGGGCGCTTGGGGATCATAATACTTGAATGTTTTCACTTCCTGTTTTGAATTCTCTGATCTCATACCGGTGACAATTGACCATTTTTCACCCGGATGAACTTCCACCAAACCATACTGAGATACAATGGTTTGCGTTCCAACAAAACTATCAGCAGAATCGGTAATATTTGTTAATAAAAATCCATCCACACCTCGGTTACCAAGGACCGTTTCAGTGTCCTGAGATAAATCGGGTTGAGTTCCCTGTTTAAAATTATCTTTCAAGTGGAGCCGGTAAACGTCTGACTGTCTGTTTTTGGAATTAAGTGTGCCTCCAAATTTCACGACCGCTTTGACGGGCCCAGACTTCATGAGGTTGTAATCAACATCAAGTCCGGCCTCCTCAGATTTATCCTCGAGCTCACTAAAGACTCTGGTATTACCTGTGATGTCCGTTTCAAGGATGTAGGCATTACCATCGAGCTTTCTCATCACTTGTCTGGAATCCGGAGCTTGTCTCGTGGCCGTGCTCTTATTAACTCTCCATCTGGTTTTTAACCTTTCATATTCATGCTCGCCGGACAACTGATTAAATAAGAGTTGCCTCTCGTTCCAATCCAGGGTCGAATATTTTCGGCTACTAAAGGAATCACTGGATTTTTCAGTGAATCTTTCCTGAGTTAAATTGGTTGAGTTCCGAAGAAGAAGATTTGTTAATTTCAATTTATGGCGATCACCATAATCAAATCCGACATCCAATGCTCCTCCAAGCTGAACTTCCCTTTCTGAAAAATTGATGTCACTTTTTTCATCCCGTTCAAGTTTGCCCCCTGAACCGACGTTAAAGGAACTGGACTCACGACTTCCAACATCTGAAGTGTTTGAATAGATGAACCCTAAAAGTGCTCCTGCTCTGGCGTTATGTATTTCCATGGAGTCACCGAGAGAGAATTGAAGATTGGGCATAACCTCAGAGGATTTTTTTTCGATATTATAGGTATTGGGCATGGCCTTCGTCATAGCAACAATTTCATCTAAGCTCACACCTTCTGTCTGTGAAACGATAATT
Organism: Bacteriovoracales bacterium; assembly: GCA_964203555.1. GTDB lineage: Bacteria > Bdellovibrionota > Bacteriovoracia > Bacteriovoracales > Bacteriovoracaceae > Peredibacter. The sequence goes on along the minus strand of CAXNNO010000005.1, from coordinate 10,887 downwards.
TTCTTTTTATTTTTAAAGGCATTTCTCACAACCTGTGGCATCGCCCGCGTACCATCGTCAAATCCAAGAGAATCCTTTCCTCCACCCTCATAACCGGGACCGGAATCAAAATTATTGGTATTTGATCCAATTTGAATTTGACCGGTAAATTTTTTGGGAATGGATCTTGTTTGTAATTCAATCAGTCCGCCGCCAAATTCAGCTGGGCGATCAGGAGAAAAACTTTTTTGGACAGTAATATTTTCTAAAATAGAAATCGGAAAGAGATCAAGCGGAACAACCCTTCTCGCAGGCTCTGGACTCGGTACCTGAGACCCATTGAGGAGCACACTTGAATACCTTTCGCCGAGGCCGCGCACATAAATGTATTTGCCATTCACTAACGTCAGACCCGTCACACGTCTGAGGGTTGAGGCGGCATCTGAATCACCAGTTCTGGCCATCGCTTCCTGCCCCAAAACATCGGAGACGTTGTTTGTCTTCTTCCTGACTTCTAATAATGATTCGACAGAATTATTAATCCTTGGCGCCGCCACCGTCATCTCCTGGATTTCGCTTTCGACACCCAGGACCTCGGTCGTTAAAATAAGGAAAAAGACAAACAACTTATTCATCCGGCCATTATTCCTGTAACCATGAAGTCCAGCCTGACTCCCAATTATCCGCGTCCGAAGAGAAGGCCCCTATATAATCGACAGGCTCAAAAAATAAATCTTCCGGAGTGACTCCGTTTCCGATCGCAGGACTTGTCACTAGTGGGTAGTAACCTGAGAGCTGTGGATCAAGGAGATAATTCTGATTCTCCTCAAGCCAACTGGATGTGACCCAAAGATCGCCATCTTCAACTTCTGCCGAAGTGGTGCAAAAAAGAAGACTGTTCTCAATTTTTATGCCGTTGTGATTAAAAGTTTCTGCATCATCGATATCCACGCATGCTTTTTTGAAACCAGTAATAATCGTATTAAGAAAGACTCCGGCCGTTCCTCGACGCAAAAGTAATCCATACGCGCTATTTTTACCGCCGATGAAAGTAGCATTGCTGAAAGTAGGGTTCGATCTTGGCTCAGCATTCATGGGAGATTTAAAATTATCCGCTTCAATTCCGTTATCAGCAGAGTCATCCGCCTGTACCGCAAGAAGGTATTGAACTTTCCCCTGCCATCCAAAGTCCCAATCCAGAGAATCATCATCGATACCGGAAAGAACAATGTGCTTGAGATTAACCGTTCCGCCAAAGAGCTCGATGCCATCGTCGGCACTCATCATCACTTGAACATAATCAACTTCTGTCCCGGCACCGACTGCATTAAAAGTAATACCATTGAGTTCGTTGTCCTGAGCGATTGGATAACCTGGAAACTCGACTCTCACATAGCGAAGGATTCCTGAATTATCCATGGGATCATTCCCACCAAACTTGATCTGCTCAACCTTGATTCCTTCTGAAACGGCCTCACATAACGATGTTCCCGCTTTACAAGCATTGATGGGAGCATTCCCACTAATAACGATGCCGCCCCATTCGCCGCGCTTTCTATTGGATGTATTGATCGTTGTGAAAACGATTGGTTTTAATTGAGATCCCTCTGCAAATATTTTTGATCCGCGCATGATGGCAAGAAATGATTTCGGCTCCCCAACAATTCTTGTTCCTTCTTGAATTCGAATAACGGAATTTGCTTTGTTGTCGCCTCCGATGAAAACACCTTCGTCATCAAGGCGATAGATGAAATCTGAAGTTAAATTCAGCTCACTCTCCAGATACCGGCCTTTAAGTAGGCAGTAGTTCTGATTATTTTCCACCAGAAGTTCAGTTCCGGACGGACAACTCAGCGCAACTGAGGTGAACAAAATAGCTGCAAGGCACAAGATAGTCTTAAGCATAATACCTCCAAAGGATTCATGACATTTGGAGGTATTTTGCTTCTACTTGAGCTTATTAATCAAATGAGGATTGTGTGAAAATTCTGTTAAGAAAGGCCAAAAAGCCTTTTAACTTTTGCCAAAAAGCCGACTGGTTTTTTCTCAACCTTAGGCACCTGAGCTGCAACCTGAGAGGCCTGAGCAACCTGAGGTGCTGCCTGCACTGGTCGTCTTTGTCTGTCTTGATGCGGGGCCGGTCTTCTCGTTCTCGGCGCTTCGCGTTGTTGCCGTTCATCCTCGGGCGTTGGTTTCTTGGGTGCCGGAACACCTCGGAGTTTTTCAATCGCTGCAATGTATTTATCATCACGGCCAGGAACAGCAAAGGTTGCGGCCTTACCGGTGAGGCCTCGTCTTCCCGTACGGCCGATTCGGTGAATATAGTCTGAGGCCTCTTTGGGAACATCGTAGTTAATCACACATGCCACATCATCCACATCAATCCCACGTCCCATAACATCTGTGGCAATAATAATACGGTAATGACCTGATTTAAATTCAGATACAGCGAGCTCTCGGTGCTCTTGCTGAAGATCCGAGTGAATATAGGTGACGTCTTTGATGCCTTTATTGATCAATAAACGCGCCAGCTGAAAAGTTTTTTCTTTAGAATTCACAAAAACAAACGCTGTCCCTTTCTCTTCTTTCAAAAGGCGCACGAGTTGTGAAAGCTTTCTCTCTTCGGGAAGCCAGAAAAGTTTCTGGTCAATTTTAGGAATTGTCTGAGCAGTCTTTTCAATCAAAACCTGCTCAGGATTATTCATTGCCCGGCGGGCAAGTTTTTCCACGGCAGGAGCAAACGTCGCCGATAACATCAGCGATTGCCTTTCCTTGGGAATTTGTTCCGTAATGAGATCAATTTGTTTTGAAAAGCCCATCTCTAGCATTCGATCGGCCTCATCAAAAATAAGGCACTGGATGAAATCTAACCAGACATTTCCTCTTTCGAGGTGATCACAAAGTCTTCCCGGTGTGGCAACAATGATATGAGGAGAACCAGCGAGGGCCTCTTTTTCATCATTAAGATTGGCGCCACCAATACAAACGACCACTTTCATTCCAAATGGTTTGGCAAAGCTTTCAAAAACAGCTCCGGTTTGCTGGGCAATTTCCCGGGTTGGCGAAAGGGCCAGAACATAGGTTCCATTTTTATCTTTAAATCTTTCAACCGTTGGAATAACAAAACTTGCTGTTTTCCCGCTTCCGGTTTGCGACGAAACTAAAACATCCAGTCCCTTAAGGGCGAGTGGAATGGTTTTGGCCTGAACTTCTGAGGGTAATTCATATCCAGCTTCCTTGATGATCTCCATCATCGCATCAGAAAGACCTAAATCAGACCAGGCAGTATCAGAACTCTTATCCATTATCATTTCCTTCTTACTCATTCTAAGAATAGTGGCTTTATTTTATTAACTACTAATTACTTCCTTCTGCACAGACAAGCAACGCTTTCGACCATCTCCTGAAGGAAAATCACCCTTTCCTGACAATATAAGTCGACGTAAGTGCTTTGCAATTTTTGCCCGGACAGAGCTTTCAATTCCATCCCGTATACTTAGTGAAGTTATTTAAATCAATGGGTTTTTTATGAATTTGCCACCGGGGCCTCGAGGCCTGTTTGAGCTTATCTCCATGCTAAAAAAACGAAAAGAGAATCCCATCAAATTATATGAGGATATCTTTAGAGAGTATGGAGATGTTGTTTATTTTGAATGGGGTTCCTACCGTTTTGCCATGCTCAATGATGCTGATGCTATTGAGCAAATCCTTCAGAGTGAGGCGAAAAATTTTACCAAATCCACCGGCTACGAAAGATTTAAACTGATCGTTGGAAACGGACTCCTTGCAAGCGAAGGGGATCTTTGGAGAAAGCAGCGCAAACTTCTTTCCGGGGCCTTTTCAACCAGGCACATTGAGCGCATTCATCATATCATGGTCCAGGAATCGATCGACATGGTTGAGCGCTGGAAAGGCAAAACGGAACTTGATATGGCCGAGGAGATGAATCTTGTCACTCTCCAGATAATCAGTGTCAGTCTTTTCGGGAAGGGCCAGCTAGGAAACGCCAAGGACATCAGAGACTCCCTGAAGGATATGCTTAAGTATCTTCAGACAACGAGGCATCTTTGGATTCAGTTTTTCTTGAAGCCGTTTCCTATTAAAGACAAGAGGGCACTCGCTGTAAAGATTGAGGCCTCACTCCCCTTACGAAGTACGAAACAATTTTTTAAAGCGATTAAAAAAATCGATGACCTTGTTCACGCCATGATTGAGGAAAGAAAAATCAAGAAAGATAACACCCATCTCCTCGATGCCATGATTCATGCAACTGACAGTGAGGATCAAACTCAGATGACTAAAGAGCAGCTGCGGGATGAGGTGGTTAATATGCTCATCGCGGGCCACGAAACAACGGCGAATGCTCTCACCTGGACCTGGCATCAATTACTGAAACATCCGGAAGTTTATGCCAAAGTCAAAGAAGAGATCAATTCAGTCCTAACAAGTGATGTGCCCTCATTTACCGATTTAGGAAAACTCACCTACTCAAAGGCAGTCCTCGAAGAATCGATGCGACTTTTTCCTCCTTTCTGGCGAATCTCCCGAAAAAACACTGAGGCGACAACGATTAAGGGCCACCACATTCCGGCCGGAACAAATATCATTGCCTCCATCTATACCATTCACCGCAAGGCCGAACACTGGCCTGATCCCCTGGTTTTTAGGCCCGAGAGGTTTTTGACGGAAAGAAAGGATCACCATCGGTTTTCCTATATCCCTTTCGGTGGTGGGCCAAGAGTTTGTATCGGCTCGCAATTTGCCATTCTTGAAGCTCTTACCATTCTGGCCATCTCGATTAAACATTATGCATTTGAAGCTGATTTCAAAAAAGATCCCGAATTCTTTATGAGTCTCACACTTCAGCCCAAAGAGGGCTGCCAGGTAAGAATCAAGGAGGCCAGGGGATGAATTCAATCGAGCTCTTCTTCGACAATGCTCTTAAGCATCCAGAGAAAATGGCGATTGCAGACATCAGGCATGGTGTTCACAGTTTTCGGGACATTTTAACCACCAGCTCCCAAGTTCAGGCCTTGATGAGAGAGCATCAAATCACAAAAGAAGATTCAGTTCTCGTGGCGATCGCCCCTTGCCCGATTCTCTATGGCATTTTATGTGGACTCATGGGGTGTGGCATTCGGATTATTTTTATCGAGCCGTGGCTCACGCTGGATCGAATTGATCACGTCATTCAAACCACGCGCCCCAAAGTTTTCCTCACCTCCTTTGCGGGAAAACTCTGGGGAGGAAGATCAAAGGCGATTCGAAAAATTCCTCTTTGGCTGACTCCATCAGATATCAGAAACGTCAAAGCTTCCGCGGATTTTCATACTGAGAATCTCCCGCCGGAGCATCATGCCTTCATTGTTTTTTCTTCCGGCACAAGTGGTGCCCCAAAAGGTGTGATCAGAACTCACGCCTATATGAAAAATATTTTCGATGTTTTCACCTCCCTTGAGCCTCAGAGTTTTGACGGACCCGATCTGATCATCTTTCCGAACGTTGCCCTCTTTCATCTGGCCACAGGAAGGGGATCGGTGATTGTTCCAAATCGGTGGAGTCAAAAAAATCTCATAAAAACTCTCTCCTTATGCGAAAGATTCCGCCCCCAAACGATCAGTACTGGCCCGGCATTTATAAAGACTCTTCTGGATCACAACCTTTTTTCAAAATTTCAATTTTTTGAAAGAATCGTCATCGGCGGCGCCCTGACAGACTGCTGGATCATGGAAAAGATCTTTGAGATTCTTCCGGATCGAAAAGTTCTCCACATCTACGGGGGAAGTGAGGCCGAACCGGTCGCACTCATGGACGCAAGAATCGCCGTCAAAAAAAGTCGTGAGTCTGGCCACTTTCAGACCATTTGTCTGGGTGAGGTCATTCCCCACCTGAAGCATAAACTCAAAAACGGAATTCTCTGGGTCAGCGGACCCAATGTCTCGGGTGAGTATATCGGAAATCATCTCGAGAATAAGGGCATTAAAGAACGTGACGAGAATAATGAACTCTGGCACTGCATGGGTGATCGAGTACAGGAAAAAGAAAACTATCTGTGGTTTTCAGGCCGAGAGAGTCAGGAGGAACAGGACTTTTTTCTGGAGCAAAAAATTTATTCCCTCACCATGAGTTCAAAATCATTTCTTCACCGGACAAGTGAAGGAAGACTCATGTTAGTTGGTGAGAAGATTTCTTCTCACGTGAATAAACTCAAAACCACATTTCCCCAGATACAGGCATTCACTGAATCAACAATTATCCGCGATAAAAGACATCGCTCCCGGATTGATAGAAAAAAAAGTCTTCCACCTTATTTAAGGAACGATATGAATCTATTTAGACGCTTTATCACTTACCTGAACGAGCGCTCTCCCCTCCCCGCGATATCGTTTCTCGCCCTCGGGATAACTTTGTCATCCATGGCGATGAGAGATCGCTTTGACTGGGCCCACCTGATCCTCGGACTTGTTATTAATAATCTTCTCTTTATTCAGATGAGGCTCGGAGATGAACTCAAGGACTATGAGATTGATAAAATCATTAATCCAACCCGGCCCCTTCCGCGGGGTTTATTGAAGACAAAAGAAGTTCATAGACTCCTCGTACTTTTTTTACTCGTTCTCCTCGCCACTGGATTCATCATTTTTTCAACCAAATCCTCCATGGGTGGCCTCTCGCTTCTCATCGGCACAGCTCTTTCATGGCTCATGTTTAAAGAATTCTACATCGGTCACAAACTAGAAAAGACTCCGATGCTCTACGCCCTTACTCATCAGATCATTGTGTTTCCGATTTTTGCGTGGTCCGGGTTAACCTCGGATATATCCTTGATTCACAATCAGCTCTTCCAGGGCTGGCTTCTGGCAAACTTCGGCGCCTCTTTCACCTTTGAGATATGCCGAAAGCTCGATCCCAACGCTCATCAACTGGCGAGAACCTATGCCCACCATTACGGGAAAACGCTAACAGTTATTCTGTGTGGAGTCTTTATGACTCTTTCCGGAATCGGGGCCTTCCTCGCGAGCGTTGCCTGGTATTCCATTCCGGCGCTCATCCTCCTCTTTCTCAGTCTTCTCGTCTGGAAAAATCATCCTGACAAACACAAGTGGCCTGCTGGTCTCTCGGCCCTCTCGTCATCAGTCATCCTTTGGAGTCCGGCGATTATTTGGTTCATCAAATCATGGAGATCAGCTTGAATTCATTCATTCTTACATTTGAGACTTCTCTTGAGACACTGGAAAGATTTGGCGGAGGGAAGGCGACCAATTTAGCGAGGCTCGGAAATTGTGAAGTCCCGGTCCCGCCCTGGTTTTGCATCTCGGGCATGGCCTTCAATCAATTTCTTGAGCAATTTAAAGGCGAAAACCTCTGGGCCATGACTCACGCTCAGGTCGAGGAGCTTTTTATCCTCGGAAAAATGGATCCGATCCTCAAGACATCGGTCGAGGAGAAAATTAAATCCATCTCAGGCGCGGGAATCAGTTTTGCCGTTCGCTCGAGTGGGATAGGAGAAGACTCGGCAGAAAATTCGTTTGCAGGTCAATTTTCCTCATACCTAAACCAGCTTGATTCAGAGCAGATTCTTCAGAGCTTAAAACTTTCCTGGGCCTCGGCCTTCACAGAACGCGCCCGAAGCTACCGGCGCGAGAGAAATATTTCCACCACTCATTTCTGCATGGGAGTCATTGTTCAAAAAATGATCATGGCCGATGTCGCTGGAGTGGGATTTAGTCGTGACCCGATTCATCCGATGAAGCGTGAACAAATGATTATCAGCTCGCTCTACGGATTGGGAGAAGGGTTAGTCAGTGGTGAACTCGATGCGGATCACTACTACATTAACCGGGACAATCTCACGATTGAACCTCATCTTGTGAAGAAAGATTCTTATTATACTAGGAACGCGCAGGGGGGAATTTTAAAAAAAGAAGTCCCCACTGATAAAAAAGACGCCTCAAGCCTCAGTGACGATGAGCTAAAAAAGATCTCCAAAGTCATGATGATTCTTGAAGACAGGCTTGGTCTTCCTCAGGACATTGAGTGGGTAATTGAAGCGGGAGAATTTTTCTGTGTCCAGACCCGGCCCATAACGAGTCTTCCTCCAGCATCTTTTTTTTCTGAAAGTTCTAAGGGCACTCAATACATTCTCTGGGATAACTCAAACATCACTGAGTCCTATAACGGAGTGACAAGTCCCCTCACCTTCAGTCACATTAGCCGGGCGTATTGTCAGGTTTATATCCAGTTCTGCGAGGTGATGGGTGTTCCCCAGGAATTAGTCAAAAGGCATGCACCCACTTTCAGAAATATGCTGGGTCTTGTTCGAGGAAGAGTTTATTATAATCTTCGGAACTGGTATCAGATGATTTTTCTTTTTCCCTTTTCAGCAACTTCAAACAGCTTCATGGAAACCATGATGGGTGTGAAGCAAAATCTTAAACCTGAGATCGCGGCACTTTTTGATTTTACCAAAAATCCCCCCAACTACTCTCTACCCAGGAAACTTTACATTCTTGGCCTCAATGTTTGGCGAATACTGAAGGTGAACGCCATTATTAATGAATTTAAAAATGACTTTTTCATTGCCTACAATAAGGCCAAAAGTCAGGATTATTCCAAGAAGAGTGTGCAGGAATTAATCGAGGCCTACAATCAACTCAATGAAGACCTGCTGTTTAAATGGAAGGCGCCCATTATCAGCGACACGCGCTGTATGGTATTTTTTGGAGTCATCAAATCTTTAACGGAAAAATGGATCACTAAAAACAGCACTCCCTCGTTATATAACGACCTCCTGAGTGGTCAGGGCGATCTTCCCAGTACCGAGCCAACTCGGATGCTTATGAGGATTGCCGAAAAAGTGGAAAAAGGTGATCCAACTCTCAGGCAGTGGTTTGCCACCAATCCTGCAAGAACTGTTCTGGAAGGCATGAAGCTTGGCAAGGCACCGGACATCTATCACGATTTTAAGCACTACATTGATCTTTATGGTTTCAGATGCATCAACGAATTGAAACTTGAATCGACGGATCTTCACGAAGATCCAACTTTCGCCGTGGATGCCATTTTGAGTTTTATCAAAATGAAGAATGTCTCTATTGATGACATCATGGAACGAGAGAGTAAAAAATCCAAAGAAGCCGAAGATGTTGTCAGAGAAAATGTCTATGGCCTTAAACGCGGGATCTATTTCTTTTTCTTAAATAAGGCCCGAGTGGCGGTTAAGGACCGGGAAGACCTGCGACTTCTTCGAACAAATATTTTTGGTATTTGTCGCAGAATCTTTAAGGCCCTGGGACATCGCTACTTTGAACTGGGACTTATTGCTGAACCAATGGATGTTTTCTATTTATCGATTGATGAGATTATCGCCTTCCAGGAAGGGAGATCCTTTGAAGTGAGTTTTCTTGAAATCTCCCGACTACGAAAAAAACAATTTGAAGGGTATCGCAAAACCTCTCAACCACCGGATCGATTTTTTTCTCAGGGTGCGGCCGGACTGAACTTTCTCTATCCCCAGGTTTTGGCCGATCAGGATCTTTTAGTGGGAGAGGAAACACTCTCCGATGATCCAAATGTTCTTTTAGGCACTCCTTGTTCACCGGGAATTGTGGAAGGAGTTGTGAGAGTCGTGAGAGAGGCCGAGGACGCTGAAGGCCTTCAGGGAGAAATCATGGTTTCAGAAAGAACTGATCCGGGATGGGTTCCCCTCTTCCCGTCGACTTCAGGGTTATTGATTGAGCGGGGAAGTTTACTCTCCCACTCGGCGGTGGTCGCAAGAGAATTAGGGATTCCAACAATTGTAGGAGTTCAGGGAGGACTTATGAAAAGACTCAAAACAGGAATGAAAGTCAGAATGGATGCAGGTAAGGGCGAAATCAGGATTTTGGAATAACCATGTCTGAGATTCACGTCGTCGTCATTTCTGGAGAAGAAGACAAGGCCTTTATTGAAGAGTTTTCATCACTCCGGAGAAGAGTTCGTGCGCCTCAATACAATGTGGGAGCTCCAGGAGAGGATCAAACCAGGGCCCTCGTTTTTTGGGGACTTAAGCATCAGGCAAACTTCTGGATAGTAAAAGATTCAAAGGGAGAATCTCTCATGCGCATCTGCGCCAGAGTGGGCCCCCATCTTGATCACCACGGAACCATCGGTCTTTTTGAACTGAATTTGAATTCTTCTCTGGCCCAAGAGGCCTTTGAATCAGGGTTAAAGGCCGCAACAGAGTGGTTACAGAGTAAAAATGTTTCTGAAATTGCAGCACCGGTTGACATGAATACCTGGTTTAATTATCGCTTTTCAATTGAGGGAAAACATTTCTGGCCAAGACTAAGCTGGGAGCCAACAACTCCTCCGGCCTATCTGGAATTGTTCAAGAACGCCGGTTACTCAAATCTTGCCTTTTTTCACACCGTCTTTTTTCCTCATTTTCGAATCGGTAACTTCTGTCTGGGAACGGGACCGATGAAAAAATCCTATCATCATCTTTTGAAAGAAGGCTTCAAGCTCCGTCCTTTTGATAAGGAGCGATTCATGACTCATGAACTGCCGATTTTTCATGAAATTAGTCACGAAGCTTTTAAGGACTCCCTTCTTTTTGAACCGATAGATCTTTCCACCTTTTCCTCTCTCTATGCCGTTGCTCTCAAGAACTATGACTTCTCCCCATCCTCGGTTCTGATATGTCCGGACGGTCAAACAGCAGGATTTATTTTTGCCTTCTATGATGGGGACTATCTCATCATTAAATCCATCGCCATAAGAGATAAGTTCCGGGGAAAAAATCTTTCCTCTGGAATGATCTACAATGCCGTCAAACAATCCTTTGCGACTCGTAAGAAGGGAACCATTTCCGCTCTTGTGAGGACCGGACTTGCGAGTGAAAGCATAGAAAAAAACGTGAAAAAAACC
>CAXNNO010000004.1:0-22082 GCA_964203555.1 Bacteriovoracales bacterium | reverse complement strand
CTGGCGAAATCTTTTCCTTTGATGGCTATAGGGTTCATGATAATGACTCTCTCATCTGTGGCCCTGCCCGGTTCTAATGGTTTTGTTGGCGAATTTCCGATTCTTCTTGGCGCATTTCAGGTTAGACCTGTATTAGTTCTTTTTGCAGGGACCGGCGTTATTCTTGGGGCGATTTATGCTCTTAAGGCCTACCAGATGGTTATGCTGGGACCTAGAACAAGAACAGATCTTGATCAGCTCCATGACTTGAATGCTAAAGAAATTATTGCCATGATTATTCTAACCATTTTTGTCTTTGGTATCGGTTTTTTTCCAAAAACATTTTTTTGGAAATCTGATGCTTCCCTTGAAAATTATGGCAACACTCTTATTCAGAAAGTGAGTTCAAAATGAGTCTGATCAGCGTTTTTCCTCTGTCGGCCATGGGGCTCGATGAGATAGTTAACATGTTTCCAATACTGCTACTATCGATTGGAGCAGTTGGATGTCTACTCCTTGGCACTCATAAAACTAAAGGTCATGGATTAGCGTTCACCTTATCTTTAGTTACTGTTTTGATGGCCCTTGCTACGAACAATTACATTCTTTTTGTAAGTGACATAATGATACTTGGGGAAACTCTGGTTTTTAATCCCTATACGAAAACTCTTTCCATGATGATTCTTATTTTTTCGGCGATTGCACTCGTCACCACTTATGGTCAGGACAAGAAAGAGGGTCTGTTGGCAGAAATCTATGCTCTTATTCTGTTTTCCACAGTTGGCATGATTTTAATGGTATGCACTCAGCATCTCCTTTTTATGTTTATCTCTTTGGAGATTATGTCTCTGGCGATTTACGTACTCGTTGCCATGAGAAGAACCAGTAGCTTCTCGGCCGAGGCAGGGCTTAAGTATTTCATTCTAGGTGGGCTTGCTTCTGCTCTTTTCCTCTATGGTTCAGGGTTGATTTTTGGTGCTACAGGCTCGTTTCAGGTTGGTACAATTTCAAATTTCCTTACCAATAACTCTAATCCTTCTTTCATCTTTTATGTTGGTCTTGGGTTTGTTTTGACGGCCATGCTTTTTAAAGTTGGTGCCGTTCCTTTTCATGGATGGTTGCCGGATGTTTACGAGGGCTCTTCTACCAATGTTACTGGCTACATGGGAGCAGCAGTCAAATTTACGGCATTCATGGCATTGGCGAAAATATCTCAGAACCTGGTTTTCGTGGAAAATATAACAGCTCTTAAATGGTTTCAGAGCTACATTTGGTTAATTGCAGCTGCCTCTATGATCTATGGAAACTTTGTGGCCATTTCTCAGACAGGAATCAAGAGAATGCTTTCATTCTCCACTATCGCGCATACCGGTTACCTGCTTCTTGGTCTCTATGCCATGAATATCGGCCAGGCCTCTTCAGAAAATTTGATTCTTTATTTATTCTTTTATGCCCTTGCTAATCTTGGTGCTTTTGCAGTGGTTTCTCAATTTGAAGAAAGAAATCAAAGAGATTTGACCCTGGATCAAATTGCCGGAATTGGACTTAAGCATCCCTTATTAGCTGCTTTTTTTACCTTATTCCTTCTTTCTATGGCCGGCATTCCTCTTACTTCCGGATTTATCGGGAAATACGGTCTTTTCAGTTCAGCGGTTAATGCTGGAGAGGTTCCTCTCGTTATCATTGCCGTTCTGACTTCTGTTGCTTCCGTCTATTACTACTTACGAGTGATCGTTTATATGTTTATGAAGGAAAGTAACGGCCAGGCAGCTACGTACCAGGGCCTTAAAGGTGCGGGTATAGCAGCGATGATTTCAGCTGCAGCGACATTACAGTTTGGACTATTTCCCAGAGCAATGATTTCATTTGTTAAAATGATTTCAAAATAAGAGGTATTTTTATGATCGCGCGAAAAATTATTTATCGTGGGCATTTTAGTGACGAGATCGTTGGAACAATCTTTGATATTACCAGAAAAAATGAAATAACGGGATTTGTTAAAAAATTAAATGACAGTGAGGTCGAGCTTAGTTTGGAAGGGGATCCTTCTCAAATTAAACTTATTCAGCACCTCATCGAGAGAAAGGTTAAGTCTGCCATAACAAATAAGTCTATAGAACAGATACCTTACCAGAATTACGTAGGTGTGAATTTTTTAAGCTAATCATCGTTCAAGAGACACTCATTCCGATGACTGAATGTTTGAATTTAGTCATTGGGGATGAGATTTCCCATAACTCCTTACTACAACCTGTCTTTCCTTCAAGATAATCAGCAATAATCACGTAACGATCCTCTCTTGGCGCTGGGGACTTTGATCATTTTTTATTAAAATTAAAGTGAATCCGTCTTTGTTCCAAAAGGGGACTTGCCCTTGAGTCTGACGTGAATATTCTCATTCGAGATACTTTTAATACTTACTCCCTGATCCAGGGTCATGCTGCCAATGTAGAAAAGGGATGCTAAGAATATTATGCAAAATGGAGTAGAGACTAATATTACTAAGTGCTTGATAATCTTTAAAAAATCTTTTTACTCAAGAAATAACTCATAAAGATCGTTTCCTCACCCGATAATAACTCTGAGACATATTAATCTTGGTAGGAACCTTATCGTGAATACAACTTACTTTTTGAGGAAGAGTGTGGTTTTTATAATGATGCTAACTCTCATGGGTTTTAGTAAACATGGGGAAGACTTGCCTTCTCAAACGGGTGAATCGGCGACGAAAGAAAAAACTACGATTGCTCTACAAATTAAAAATTTTTTTGCTGTAAATTCATCTGTCACGGGAGACAATGTCCTGTGCAATGAAGATGTCATTATGATAAAAGCGAAGGTCCCACGATCGGAGCAAATAAATCCAGCCACGGGTCTAGCTAATATCCATTCGAAATCTCTTATTCAGCCTAGGTCTGTAAAATTGTCTTTAGCCGAACTTGATAAAGATGCTCTTAGAATAAGACTGAAAGAAATGACTGGCCCAGGAAAAAACGGTTGTGCAAAAGGGGTACGACAATCATTGAATGTACTTTTTCGAGAAAGCCCAGATTTGGGAGATATTGATCCAGGTGGGAAAAAATCAATCAACGCAAAAGCATACAATGAGACGATACTTAAACTATGGCAAACCAGCGATTACCAATACACCGAAGTAAGTGAGAAAAAAAAATTTAAAAATTATGATATTCGAGTCTTAAGACCTTCTGTAAATTGCAAACACCCGAATCCTATGTTGAGAATACATGGACACATTGAGATCTTCTTTGAAAACAAATGGTATTCAGACCACGTACAACCGGGCTCCATACTTGATTATGAACCGACCTGCTTTTCCAGTAAGTCTCTTTATAGACTTACTCCGAAATAAGAATTTAAAAATTATTTTATAAGAAAACTTCGAAAATCAACGAGTGCTTTTTCGTTCATCCTTTTCTGGCCAACTTGAACCCCTATGATCGGTAGCTTTAAGTCTGAGACGCTAAATTCAATGGTCCACTTACCATTGAGGCAGTTTGTTTCACCTGTTAAGTCTCCTGAAATTGAAACTTGAGTGATTTTTTGTGAGCATTTTCCAAAAATAACAAGTTTCCCGGAAGTCATTTCTCGGACACCCGGGCCTTCAATTCTCAGAATATCGGTACTGGAAGTTGGTTTGGATGGTTTCTTAAGGGTGAAGATGAATTTATTTTTTTCCCAAAAAGGGATGATGTCCGAAAACTTAAGATCATTCTGAAGTCTGGATTGGAAAAATTTTTCGGCCAGTCGATAGGCCTGCAATTGACTGGGGGCAGTTCCTCGCAATTGGATATATTCACCGTGATCTGTCATCTCAGTGAAATTGACGCCGGGATCGAGGTCCATCTGACCGATATAGAACATGAGCCCAGGTAGTTCGGCCCTGGCCACCTGCAAACAGGTCAATATGAGGCAAATTGATAGAAGGCCATACCTAAATAGGTAGAACGAAGTGCCAAGCTTTGGTAGAAAAAATTTATTCATAAAAAGAGCTCTTGTTCTAAATACTATACTAAGTCCGAGATTTTCCATAGAGGGGGAAGATTCGGTGAGCATTTTTTAATCAAACGAAACTAAACCCCACCAGTCGGTCTTTTGAATTTTCTCATGTTTTTCACTTTTCAACCGATATGATCTTGTATCCAGAAGGGAGAGAGACCATTAGCTTTCAATCGAGCGTTCGAAATTTTATCAATTTTAATATAGCGCTCTGTATGGTGCTGACGGCCAGTTGCAAGCCTAAAATGGAAGACATGAGGACTGGGACTACTGGAGAGTTACCACCAAGTCCTTCGACTTATGAATCCCCAATGCCTCCGGATGCTTCTCAACAGGAGTCAAGTGACTTTCAAGACATCGCTCGTGATCCTGATAGGTTTGTAGAAGGATTGGGTAGTCCTCCAGCAGGGTGTTTTGACCAGAATCTACCAAAACCTGTGCCTCCACAAGAACAGAAAACCCTTGAGGATATCATTGCTCACTCTTATAAGAATGATCCAAGCTGCCGCACCGTATTTACTGGTAATGGAAAGAAACACTGGAGTGATGAAAAAAAATCTGAAACTCCTGATATCTCATACGCCAAAGTGATGGCGTATTCGATGGCCCAGGATATGTGCGAACAAAATGAACTCAGTAAGGTCTTCGAGAAACGTTATGGTAAAAACGATGCCCTGAGCTCAGAACTTTTTGGGGAACTTAAAGATGGGACAAAGAAAAGTGTTAATGACCATGCCTCAACCTATGCCTTAATGTATGCACTTGGACAGCGTGAATCGTCAGGCAACTTTAATCAACCCCGGGATCCATCAAGATCCAACCTGGGTATAACCGAAGAGGCCGGTCTTACTCAAACCTCCGCAAATTCTTTGAATCTCAAAAGTGAACCCAGGGAAATTGATGGCCTAATGAAAAGGGTATTTCGAAATTATGTCACGAAACTCTCTTCCATGAAGAATCAGCAGGAGAGGGCGTCGTTTTGCCTGTCAGACAAATTGGCCGGAAACAAACAGACTAAAGAAATCACCATCAGTGGAGTCAATAGGTTTACCTCAAAAAAAATCGATTACGATACACAGGGAAGTGCCCTTCAAGAATTATTTTCAACAAAAGAGAGTTCCTGTGCGAGCATCGCAGAGGAAATTCAAGGTGACTTCATCGTACATAATAAAAAACTAAAAATGATTAATTGCTTTAAAGATTTACATAAGTTTTGCCCAGGATTCTCCATCAAGTATGGGGCGGCGGTAGCAAGAACTCAAAAAAATCACCATGGCCCTCTTAAAGAAAATCAATCAAAACCTGCACCAAGACCGTCCTGCCACATGCTATTTAATGCTATTGCCACTGGACGGGATGAGATTTGTAAGGAATTAAATATTTCCCCAAAGACTGACGAAAAGGGTATTCGGATAGATGATGTCTCAGATGTTAAAAATGAGACTCTTTCTAAAACAGAAACGCCGATACCAGGAGTTCCATTTTCCACAGAGATAAGAACTGAACCTATTAATCCGTATTTAATTCCAAGTCCTGCTGTTTCTTTAGGCGGGCAGCCAATTGGGTCACCAGATCCTTCAGCGCCTCCAGTTGTATTACCTAGTGAAGATAGTAGTTTATTAAAAAACTATAAAAAACTTGGCGGAGATCCCGTCGCTTTTGAGCAGGCGATGTGTTTTTTAAAGACGAACGGAAAGACCAGTTTTAAGAGCTTCGGTGAAGGTTATCGAAATGGGATTAAAATTGAAAACCAGAGGTACGTGACAATCCAAGACTTCACTAAACCGTCATCGGAGAAGAGACTCTTCATGCTCGATCGCGAGACTGGAAACGTAGAAGTTATTCACTCTGGTCATGGATTGGGAGCGTACCCTTACCCCAATAGCCGAGAGTTGGCCAAAAGTTTTGGTAACTCCTCGGGTTCGTTTAAGACCCCGTCTGGATTTTTTATAACCGGTAACACTTATAATTCAAAAAAGTCTTGGCGTGTCGGGATGAGACTCCATGGCTTGCAAAAAGGCATTAATGATAAAACTATTGGTCGAGGAGTTGTCCTTCATGGAGGGTCTTACGTGACAGAAGGAGTGGCGAAAGACTCCGATTCATCACCACGAATCAAGGGAAAATCTTGTGGAGGAAGTAAAGGTTGTACAGTTGTAAATTCAAACCAAGTCAAGAGTGTTATGTCGAAGTTAGCTTCGGGAAAAGAAGGAAGATATCCCTATCGAGGGGGGGCGCTTTTTTATAACTTTAGCCCCTTGGAGAAGAGCAAAGGAGCGAGTTACTGCGGTGATCGGTTAGTGCCGGAGGTGAGTAAATGAAAACGTTTTTCATAATCATGGTCATCCTTACGCAAATGGGTGTGACTGAATTCGCCCGCGCAGAAGACGTTGCGTGCTCCATCGAAAATGATCTCATCGAAGTTGAAATGAAACATCTCCAGTACGATAAGAACGATAAACCGTACTACGATCTTGTTTTCAGACCCTTCCCGGAGGAGTGGTCTCTCGCCTTTCCGGGGCTTGGAAAAATGAGGGTCAAATCTTCTCCTAAGTTTTCTTCGGCCGAAGAGATTAGGCTTGAGTATTTTTCCTTGAAGGGTGAACTCCTAACGACTAAAGAACTAAAAATTTCTTCTTCACCTAAGGAAAATGCAGCTTACCTAGCGACTCAAGGTGATTTAGATGTCGAGTTTATAAAGTTCTTTGAAAAGGCCAAGGAGGGAAAAGTTCGGGTCTCTATCGTGGCCAAGAAAAAAACGATTTGTACTTTTTCGGTAAAGATTCTGGGAATTCTGGAACAAACTGATTAGTTTTTTGAGTTTAAGAAATAGTGTGCCATCCAGAGGCAAAGTAATTTACTTATCCAGCGATGCGCAACGCGCAAGGCTCTTTTAGGTTTGTTTATTCGGCCATTCCAGCTGTAAAATAATTTTAAATATTAGTGGTGCCCAGGACGAGACTCGAACTCGTACGGATTATTCATCCGAGGGATTTTAAATCCCTTGTGTCTACCATTCCACCACCCAGGCATGAAGAAAAGTAGAGTAATGATGTTATGTTATTGAGATTATGTCAATTGAAAAGCCTCCTGATGCTTGTAGCTATCGTCATGATTTACCAATCATGTTCATGGCAAAAGCGCTCAATTGACGCCCCGGAGGAATTTCTCAATACCGTTCCTAATCAATGGTTCAGTCATAACCCGGATCACTCCTTAATTAATACTAAGGGGTTTCCGTCCCCGCATCTTTATTTTGATACGATGACTGAGTTTAGTTTAAATAAAACGGAAATTAATGTGATCGTGGCGACTCCCGAAGGATCTGATCATGCTTATGCCATTGATTTAAACTCCGGTCAAAGGCACTATTCCCACAGTCTGTGCAAACAAAGAGACGTCTGGAATAAGTATAAAGAAGAAATCTTCAGGCCGCCATTTTCTGTGGGGTACATACCCAAAGTCCTGGATCAGCTGGGCGATCCTCAAAAAGTCATTATTTGGTCTAGCCGAAAGAACATTCACCATCAGCTGAGTACGCATTTTTTCAAAGTCAAACTTGTCGGTGCCTATGTGGAACAAGCATGCCCCTACGGAAATTGTTTGGGAAAAAACAACTGGCTTTCCAGATTAGTTTTTATTGCCATTGATCCAGAAGATCCTGTGCTTTCAGGAATCTCAACGATTGCAGATTTTAAGAAAGTCATTGATTGGGAAAAATCTAAGGCCCATCTTGAAAATATCGATGGTAGAAACTTTATTGGAGATATGACTTTTCCGGCCACCAGGCTAGGTGCATTGATTGAATTTAGTGAGGCCTTCGAATACGCCAAAAAAAGGTCAATTTTTTTGACCAATACGGAATTAAAAAAGGTTCAGAAAGGATGTCACCTTCTTTATGACCGTTTATGGGAGGAAGTTGGGAAAACTCGCCCCGAGGATAAGGCCGCTTCCACGATGGCGGAGATGGATGCAAAAAGAAAACTTAAAACGGAGCTCGAAAAAAAGAAGTTTCCGGTGGGATTTGGGGCCAGATTTAAAGCTTTTTCCAAGAAATATTTCACTGAGGTCTCCACTTGTGAAAAATTCGTCTACCATGGAAATGTAAATCGGGACCAGGAAGCATTCTGGTTTTTAAGTTATGTCGGCCTCTTTTACAGACTCAATCGGGATGGGTATTTTTTTGATTGCAGAAATAAGACCTGGCAGAAAAATATTCTCAACGATATTGGTCGGCCGATCTATAATTTAGTAAGGGACATTGAATTCTGCGGGGAAAGAGAACTTGATCAGGCGATGAACTACCTTCCCAATTTTTTAAATGGGCTTAAAGGGGAGAAGGAGTTTTATAAATTTGTCGACTATGACAATCACCCTTTTGGTACTCATGAAAAAATGTATTCCTGGGTAAAAATCAAGGCAAGAAGATTTGACTGCAAAGAGGATCCAAATATCAACATCAGAAAAGAGATTAAGGTCTTTCCTGAAGAGGTAAATTGGAATAAAAGAGAAGTACAGGATATTGCCGATAAACTAAAGATAATTTACTAATGAAAGAACAAATCGAGCCTTTAAGAATATACAATTTTTCTCATCCTCTGATGATGACGGAAATTTTTTCAATTGCTGGTGACAAATTTGCCAATGCCTTATCTTTCAATTGGGAAATGACCACCAACTACGAGATTGCCAACGTCGTCCTTTGGGATGGAATTATCACACCTAAAAATCAGGTATTTGTGGATAAAATTTTAAAGGACATAAAGTCCGGAAAAATACTTCTACTAATTGGCGAATCAATGACTCTGCTGATGAATCACCCTGGTCTGAAAATATTAAAACCTGAAAACCTTAATTACGTTGAATTGACCGGTTGGAATATTCTGCCCGAAGAAATACTTTCAGCACTTGAAGTCTGCCACAAGAAGTTGAAGTATGTTTAATTGGAAAGAATTTGAAAAGATGAAGGCGATTCTGTCTCACTCGGGTGGTGATCGATATAAAGATCAGTGGGGTCAGCACCATATAAGTATTCGTCCGAAAGAACTTTTAGAGTGGTCAGAGTTTATTAAAGATGACCTGGATTTTTTTACTCTGATTGATATTGCCGGTCTCGATACGGAAGATGACAGCTTTGAGATCATTTATCATTTACTCAACATGGGTCAGCATCAAAGACTAAATATACATTTAGTCTTGAATAAAGGGGAGGTCGTTCCCTCAATCGTAAGGTTTTTCTCGAACGCCGACTGGATGGAAAGAGAGCAGAGCGAGATGCTTAACATCGTGTTCGATGTTGAAAAAGAGTCGCTCATTTTACCTCAAGGGCAAAAGTATTTTCCTTTAACTCTGAAAAGTCAGTTTAAAGGCTGGCCATCTGAGCCGGGACTAACGATTCCTAAAACAAGGTACAACCCCAATAAATCTGAGGCACCTTACCCAGAAGAAAACTACCAGTGGCGAAAGTATGACTTACTTTCCCCTCAAACATTGGGGAATTTCGAATGTGTGGTTTGTTTTGATCCCTTAAAAGTGGTTGATTCAAGGCAGAGAATCGGTTTTCACCACCAGGGAGTCGAAAAGCTCCTGGGAAGTAAAAATATCATCCAGATTATGCAAATTGTTGATAAACTCAACCTTAGTGCGGCCCCCCATCTGTCGATCTCCTGGGCCAAGACCATCGAAGAAATGTATCGAATTAAAATTCCTGAAAGGGCGCAGGCGATCAGACTTATCATGATTGAGATGGCACGCATCGCTGATCATTTGATGGTTTTAAGTTCTGTTTGTTTTGAGTCAAATCAGAATGAATACCGTCTCTTCCTGAATGCCAGAGAAAAAATATATGAACTCTTTGAAAAATATTCCGGCTCAAGACATGGCCTCGGGATTGCCCGAATTGGTGGGGTCGTAGAAGACTTACCTTACGGTTGGATTGTCGAATATCAGACGGTTTCTGATATCATCCATAAAACTCTTCCGCTCATTCACCGATCTTTAATAGGTCAAACTGATTTTCGTTTTCATCTTGAAGGTGAAGCGGTGAACGCTCAATCCATCCTGCAATGGGGAGTGAGTGGTCCTGCCATGAGGGCGGCCGGACTCAATTATGACCTAAGAAAATCTCAACCATTCTATTTCTATCAGGATATCGATTTTGATATCCCTGTAGGAATTCATGGATCAACCTACGATAGATATCTCATAAGATACGAAGAGATCTTTCAAAGTTTAAGAATTATTACGCAGGTCATTGATAATCTTCCGTTAGGAGAAACAATTTCTGAATTATTCAATCTGAACTCTTATGAAGTATTAAACCATTTTGCATCACTTGATCACGAGGACCAGTGGCATTACAGCGCCATAGAATCATCCTCCGGTGAGTCGGGTTTTCTGGCCAAGTTTGATGAGAATAAGCGACCTCAGCGTATAAAAATGAAAACACCCAGCTTTTGCATCGCACAGGCGTTGCCTGTATTTATTAAGGGTCTTCGGGAAGAGCAACTGTCAGCAACTCTTGCAAGCCTCGGTATTAACCGCTGGGAAATGGACCGATAAAATGATCCTCAATAGAAGCTTTTATGTGAAAATTTCCTATTTAAAGTCCTGGTGGAATTCCAGACAGATGAAAAAGTTTGAGGGTGAAAAAGTATTTAAGGCCTTTAGGTTGCACAAAACCGAATGGCCTGAAAAAATTTATTTTTATTCTCCGAGACTTAAAAGAATTCCACGGTTTACAGGTAATGAGGCCCTATTAACAAACTGGAAAGACTCAAAACTTTGTGAGACACTTTGCCCAACCCAGGCGATCAAAGTGACTGCAACCGCTTTCATTATCGATGATCGTGGATGCATTGCATGTGGTCTCTGTTTAGAAATGGCTCCACCGGGAGTGCTTGAAGTTTCAACTGAGGCCACTCCTTTGCGTCGGTCTTGATAAGGATTTTTTTAGATGATTAAACTAATTTTTCTTTTTTCTTTGCTCTATTCGGGACTTTTTTTTCTGATTAATATGACAATTGGATCAAATGGATTTTTCGGTGATTTTCTCGCCAGTCATCTGTTTAGTTTCTTAAGTGTTTATGTCGTCGTGATCTCTCATATGACGATTACTTCCATGAGTTTGTCTTTCCACCGTTATCACACCCACAAAGGTGTCATTATTAACAAGTGGATTGATATGCCCATGCAAGTTTGGCTCTGGATGGTGACATCGCTCTCAAAGGTAGAGTGGGTTTCAGTTCATATTTGGCACCATGCTCACTCAGATTTAGAAAAAGATCCTCATAGCCCCCTTCACAAAGGTATTTGGCATGCACTTTTTCTTGGAGTCTTTGATTATTCCAAGGCCACCTCATGGCCTGAGATTCAGAAAATAAAAAAGACGATACCAACGAACAAGTTGGAAGACTTTATGTTAAATAATTCTTTCACGGGTCCTATCATTCTATCCGTCATTACTTTGATTATGTTCGGTCCAATGTGGGGTGCCCTCGTATCCGTCCTTAACTTCCTCGTCTCTCCCATCTTTGCCATAGGAGGGGTCAATGCTCTTGCCCATTGGTGGGGTTATAGAAATCATGAAACGACTGATAATAGCCGTAACTTAGGATTCCTCTTTCCTTTGAACTTTATTATCTGTGGAGAACTTGATCACAACAACCACCATGCTCACATGCGCTCGTGTTCGTTCCGCCATCGGTGGTTTGAATTTGATATCGGTTTTTTCTATCTTCAAATTCTCAATTTATTCAAACTCGCTGAGTTGAAAAATGTTTACTCACCAGCAACATTGAAGCAAGAGTTTGCTCAGAAAATTGTCGAACTCGTTGAGCAGGATAAGCGATTTAAGAAACGGTTTGAGGAGCTTGCTGTTGAAATGAATCTCGGTTATCAGGAATTCAGATTGCGAATGGAAGCTTACTATAACGGAGAAAAAATTAAGTTTGAAAAATCAGCTTATGAATTCATTGACGAAGTCCGCAGAACATATATTGCCAATCAAAAATTAAAGCTAACCTACGGTTAAAACATTTCTGATCTTTCCTTCGTCCAGTCAACCTCACGCAAACGATTGAGGAAATCTGGACGAGGGATGTATTTGCCACCAAATTGTCTCACTATCTCTGTAACCATCTGGGTATCAACCCACGTTATTCCTTTCTCCTCTAAATGATGTATCAATGTGTACAGTCCCTGTTTGGAAGCATTGTCTTCATGTGTAAACATGGATTCACCTGAAATAAAATCTCCTATGGAAACCCCATAAATTCCTGCGACAAGTTGTTTATCCAGCCAAACATCAACTGAGTAGGCATATCCTTTTTCAAACATCCGGGTATAGGAGCGCTTGATTTCTGGAGTGATCCAGGTGCCGGGCCGATCTTTTCTTATGGTCTTAGCACATTGATGAATGACTTCTTCGAAGGCGTTATTAAAAGTCACATGAAAAGGTGTCTTCTTGAGAAACTTTAAAAATGAACGAGAAACATGAAGATCATGAAAGTCTAAAATTCCTCGAGGATCAGGAGAGAACCAGGTATGGGGAAAATCAATGTTGTCGGGATAAGTGGATAACGGCCAGGGAAAAATCCCACATTTATAGGCCTCAAGAAGCGTATCAATTTCAAGATCTCCTCCGACTGCGACCAGACCGTCTTCGTTGGCAGTTTCGACCGGAGGAAAGACAATCTTTCTTATCATACTTTCATGACATCCAATAATACGCGGGCCATATCGCCTGCAACGGTTAAAGAACTCTGTTGATCGCGCATTTCAACACCTTCTGGAATCACATAAGGAGCAACTTCCATTAAGTCGGCACCGGTTACTTTAAAATCCTGGGACAGCATTCTGATGATGGCGACACAGTCGGTTGGAGTGAGTCCGTCTTTCTCCGGCGTCCCTGTCGCCGCTGCATATTTTTCATCCAGGGCATCGATGTCGAAGCTTACATAGACTTCTTTTATTCCGAGAGAGTTATAATGCTTGAAAATTTTTTTATAAGTTTTTTCCGCACCCCATTTCTTGACTTCGGAGGACCAAATCTGTTCAACTCCCAAAGTTTCCTTCCAGTATTTTTTTGTTTTCCCTGAAGAGCGTATACCAACTTGCAGAATATGATCGGAGGATTTAAGTTCTTCCAGAATTTGATAAGTCCACGTGCCAAAACAGATATCAATACCAAGGCGACTTGCCAGAAGATCGGTGTGAGCATCAAAATGCAGGATCGCCGAATGCTTTAGGACACTTCTGCTTTTTAACCAGGCCTTCACTAGTGGGTAACTTGTGGAGTGATCACCGCCAAAACCCAGAATCCTTGCGCTCGGATTTTTTTTATAAAGTTCGGTCACGACCTTCTCGGCAATACTCAGAGGAGATACCGGCAATTTATTTGTCTTACCGTACAAGGCCTTTTGGCAATTTTTTATAGTCGCCTCATTTAAGTACTTATCATGAAGTAAATGAGGAATAACTCTAACGTCGCCTAAATCAACAAATTGATTCCTGCAATCAAGAATCTCCTGACGAAGAATCAGCGGACCCCAGTTGGCACCTCTCTGAATGCCGCCTCCATTATCAGAGGGTATACCCAGAACCCAGGTCTGTTTGGTGGATAATTGATCAAAAGTTTTTAGCCATTTGGTTTGGGCCTTATCAACATTCTTCGTTCCATAATACGCCAGCAGTAGCTTCTCTTTTTTTTCCTTTCCCGTATTGACAGTGAAAACTCCTGAACCGGGTAAGGTTAAAAGTTTGGATATATCTTTCAAACGAGAACTCCTTTTATCCATTTATTCTGTAGAAGCTCTTTCTCGTATTTTTTGAGAAAATTTTCTTCGTTCAAATTTAAGTAATCATGGAATACACATTTTTCAAATTCCAGTATCTTCTGGTCAAGATCCTTTTCTACACCTGCAATGTGGCTTGTTTTCCAGACTTGTGGAAATCCAAGCCATTCCTCACCAAATGGCTCTTGTTCAAACACATCCAAAAAAGCAAAAGATTCCTGGTTGGAGAGAAGATAATTTTTTAATAAGTTCTCATCGGCGAGTTTCCCTCTTGCTCCATTAATAAAGATGATCTTATGACATAAGTTATTGAAAAAATCGTCCCCGAAAATATGGTAGCTCGTGGGATTTAAGCTCATTGCTGAAATAATAACTCTGGCATCCTTAATTTGACCTTCCTGCCATTTATTAAAATGTTTGTGAGGACAATTTGTGATGAAGGGATCAACCACTGTTACCAGCATGCCAAGTTGGGCGAGTGTATCAGCGATCATTTTACCTATGTGTCCATAACCAAAAACCCAAACAGAGGTTCCCTTGAGCAGAGTCCGATTCCATGTTCGCTCCTTCTGCCAGCTTAAGTGCTGTGGTAGTTCTAAAAGTCCCTGAAAAACTGCTCCCAGTGAATACTCGGCCACGGCGGTGGCCCTGATGGTGTGACCTACGATGAGGGGAATATTTCTCCATAATTCATGCTCCCCTGAAAAATGGTCATAACCCGAATTTGGATGAACAATTAATTTAGTTTTTTTTAAGAGGCCTCTCGGCAGTTCACTAAGTTGAGTGTGAGTGTTCGTCACTAAAATGATCTCTTCTTCGCCTAAACTTTCAAGTGCTCGAGATTTTAATGAAGGAAAGCTTTCAATGATTGATTTTTCCAGTGTTAGGAAATTTTTATTCTGATAAGGCGATACGTGGGTCCGTACAACTTGGTAGCTTTTCATGCCTTTGAAACTAGCGTAATTCCGGCCAAAAGTGTATAAGTGTTCACTATGATTACTATTAAATCGAGCCGTGAAATTGAAATAATGAGAGAGGCCTGTAAAATGGCCGCTAAAACACTGCACTTTCTTGGTCAGAATCTCAAAATAGGTATGAGTACAGAGGATATTAACCGCGCGTGTCATGACTATACAATTAAGCGTGGGGGAGTTCCCGCGACTCTCGGATACCATGGGTTTCCTAAATCGTTATGCACTTCGAGAAATGAAGTTATTTGCCACGGCATTCCATCAGAAAAAGAATTTATCAAAGATGGAGACATTATTAATCTGGATGTGACAACAATCTGGAAAGGTTTCCATGGGGATACCAACGCAACTTTTCTCATGGGTCAAGTTAAACCCGAAGTCAGAAGACTTGTTGATATTTCTCATAAGTCTCTCATGGCCGGAATTTCTGTCTGTAAACCCGGAGCACATATTGGCGACATTGGTGCCATGATTGAAGAGGTGACCGAGGGCAGTGGTTTTTCAATTGTTCACGAATATTGTGGTCACGGAATTGGAAGATTATTTCACGAGGAGCCTCAAGTCGTTCATGTAGGGAAGAAAGGATCAGGAGCAGAAATGCGTCCAGGAATGACTTTTACTATTGAACCCATGATTAACCTTGGAAAGCGCCATTGCAAAGTTTTGAATGATGGTTGGACAGTTGTAACAAAAGATAAATCGTGGTCCGCGCAATTTGAACACACGATCTTAATTACAGACACTGGTCACGAGATCCTGACTCAATTCTCCCCAGAGGAGTGGATGGTTGACGATGAAAAAATTTAAAGAACTCCTCATAGAAGGGGCGTACAACACTTCACTGGAATTTCCCTCAACCACTCTGACACTCCAGGAACATACTTTAATGTTGCGCTTTGATTCGAAAGATATCGTCATTCGCGCTGCTTATGCCGGGCCTTCAAATCCATGGTTGTCTTCCATGTGCTTTTTAATTGAAGATAAAAGTTTAAGTGAACTTGAACTTTTATCTTTGAAAAATTGGCAATCGGCCTTCAGAGATGATCAGGGCTTTTGGGAGTTTTTCCAGGACGAAGAAGAAAAATTTTATCATCCTTGTCTGGAGCTTCTCAAAGCATCAATCGAAATTTTCAGAGGAAGAGATTACTTATATTCAGAAACAAGTCCCTTAGTCTGTCGCTGTTTTGGTGTTCGTGAGGCCGATATTCTTGAGCATCACCAAAGTACCGAGCAACCGAGCATGGAATCTTTGGGAAAAGTTTCCAAGGCCGGTAAGGGCTGCCGGAGCTGCCTGCCCCAATTAAAACGATGGATGCTTCTCAATGAACCAAGGACGCAAAGGCATTTTAAAAATAAACCGATAGCGGAGTGGCTTCTGGAGATTGATTACATGCTCTCGTGCTTTCCTAAGGCCATCGATTGGAAAATGCAAATCGAGAAGTTTAAAGGAAATCAAGTCTTAATATCTTTTGATAAGGAAGTGATCCAATCTGAAGAGGAAGCAACAGGAAAAGAGCTTCAGGATTTTTTAGGAGCTTCTCTAGATGCTGATCTTGCTTTCTTTTTAAGGCGTGCCCGACATTTTTCAAACGCCAGAGGGTAATTTTCTAAATGGTTAAAAATCCTTTCGTCTTTTCCCTCAAAGATTGTCCTCATATCAACATCTTCCTGAAGATACTTTATTTCATTAAAAAAAGTGTCTAATTCTGGGATTTCCTCTTTCAAGCACTGGGGGCCAGGTGATATGGCCTGAATTTGGGAAATAAAATTCAGAAGAATCTCTCTTGTCGCTTCGGAGTAATCTTCTATCATGCCCTCAGTCATGCTTCTCTGAATTCCAGTAATCTCTTTTGGAATGGTGAATAAGGATTTGCCTTTTTTAATAGAAAGCTCCAGAAGTTTTATGGACTGAGAAAATTTCTCACCAGAACAAACAGCAACATAATCTTCTGGCGAAAGCTCAACTTTGGGCACCTGTATTAACTCGCCAATGAGACGCTGGTTTAAATCGTAAATCGGCCCCGTCTCCTTTTTAAGATGGAAGCGTTTTTCCTCCTTACCCAGGCATTTTAAAATCTGGCGGTCATCTGTTACCGAAAAGGAGGGAGCACTAAAAAGGATCGACATAAGGATGACGCATTTTCTCATAGCTCAATTGTACCTCTAAAATTAGAAAAGATAAGACAGAAAATACTGTTATCGTTATGATAGTCAGATGAAAGAAATGACCTTCATCGACCATCTGGACGAACTTCGTACGCGATTAATTCGGATTGTTATCATCTTAGTTATCTCCTTTGGGATTTGTTATTATTATTCAACTCTCATCCAGGAATTGCTTCTTGCTCCTTTAAGAGATGCCATGGGAAGCGATGGTAAAGTGGTCTTTACGGGTCTCCTGGATAAAGTACTCGCTGAATTGCAGATTGCTTTTTGGTCCTGCGTTTTTTTAGCAAGCCCTTTTTGGTTCCGGGAGGCCTGGCTCTTCATTAAGCCCGGGCTCTACGATGGAGAAGTAAAGGCCGTGAGACCTTTTATTTTTGTTGGTTTTTTTCTCTTTATTTCTGGTGTTTTGTTTGGTTATTTTGTCATATTCCCTTTTACCTTTAAGACTTTGATTTCGGCCGGTGTGGCCAATGTAGAGGCCATGCTTAATCTTCAGGACTATTTATTACTTTCCTCGAAGGTTCTGGTCTTCCTTGGTCTTTTGTTTCAACTGCCGAATGTGATAGTGATTCTCGGTTTCATGGGACTCGTTACCAAATATTCTCTCAGGAGTATGAGGCGTTATTTAGCGGTTATTTTTGCGGTGATCGCCGCCCTTATCACTCCGACACCCGACATACTTTCTATGATGTGCGTATGGATTCCAATGATGATACTCTACGAGATCGGCATTATCGCAGTGGCCTTGATCGTCCATCCGTATTTAAAGAGAAAGCATATGATTAGCGGTCCTTAATTTCCATCAGTCGAATCGAAGTCGTTTGCCTCGATGAGATCAAAGTATTCATTTCCTTTAGACTTATTCCGTTCCCCTAAGAAGGTGATGTAGTCTGATGTGAATTTCCAATTATCCATTTCGCCTGAAATAGAGTGGCCTGGTAGTCGACGTTGAAATTCTTGAATGAGAAGTTCAATTTGATGGGTACTAAATTCTGAATGATCAATCTTACATAACCAACCAGTTAACCTGATATCCGTACCCACGACGCTGTATTGGGCATAACTCAAATCAACGCTATTTCGGTTGAGAATCCTTCTGGCCTCTTTATTCGCTTCGAGTCTTGTGAGCTTACGCATTTATTTCCTCGTCCAATAAAGCACCAGTGTATTGTATGTGAGGATTCCCGATTTTTTTTAAATTAGTTTAGTGTGATTGAAATCAGTGAGTTGTGAAATTGTCTTAAGGTCGATGAGCTAAAAAATCTTAAAATACAGAAAGATTTGGCATGAAATGGCCGGCCAATAAAACCGGCCATTTTTTATTTATTCATAGCGAGGATAATTTCTCGGGTTACTTTGGATGCAAAACAAGAAGAATTGTTTGTCGAATCAAGCATAGGTGCAAGTTCAACTACATCGGCCCCCACAAGATTTTTCTTATTAAGAATCTTTAAAATTCTCATGAAACCATGGAAATCTTCTCCTCCTGCCTCTGGAGTCCCAGTGCCAGGAAAAAAGCCAGGATCAAAAAAGTCCAGATCCAGGGTCAGATAAATAGGACGATCAGTTGGTATTTCCTCAAGCCACTCACAGCATTCTTTCAGGGAGGTTGCCAAAGTTTTATTTTCTTTCATCCATTGAAATTCTGACCGTGGCCCGGAGCGAATCCCATATTGAATGAGACGATTCTTCGGAGTGAAATGATCCAGCACCCGTCTTATGATAGAAGCGTGAGAAAACTTCTCTTCAAGGTAACCATCTCTTAGATCAGTGTGAGCGTCTAAATGCAAAAGAACCAGATCAGGGTAGTTGTTAAGATAAGTGACGATCGGGCCATAAGAAATGGAGTGCTCTCCACCAAGCGTGATAAACTTGATCTCATCTTTTTTAAGATCAAGATCCTTGGTCATTTCCATGAAGAAGTCGTTAGTTATGTGCCACTTTGAGGGATAGACCGGTAAATCACCCATGGTGATGATGTTGTAGTCCTGTGTGTCCTTGTCGAGATAGGGGGAATAGTCTTCAAGACCATAAGAGGCTTCGCGAATAGCACCCGGAGCAAAACGCGCGCCCGGACGAAAACTGGTTGTTCCATCAAAGCAAAATCCAACAATATGAGTTGAGTGAGAAAAGATCGCCTCCGCATACTGAGTTCCGATGAAAGCTCGCGCATGCTCCAGACCTTCAACTTCTTTTATAAGACGAGGTTCATTCATTTGTTACTCCTGACCGATCATGTTCTTATGAAAATTAGAGATCGAGAAAGTGCCTTTATGCCAGTCCATGTTGTACCACTTTAAGCTTCGCTGAAGAGTGTTCATGTGCTGAATACGGGCGGGATTAATATCCGTGGGCCGGTATTTTTTAGAGGAGAATCCAAAGGTCCAGTAAACTCCGGGATAAATAAGCATGGGAGCGTTAAATGAATTAACAACCGGAAAAACCTTTCTCATATTGTTATAGATATTTTTAACACCCCATTCATCTAGAAACGGATTTTCTGTCTGGTTCATCATAATGCCTTCATCTGTCAGGGCATCGTAAACATCCTTATAAAACTCATCAGTGAAGAGTCCCGAGGCAAAATCAACCGGATCAGTTGAATCGACAACGATGATATCATATTCCTTCCGTGCCTTTTTGATGAAAGCGAATCCGTCTTGAGGAAGAATTCTCACTCTCTTGTCCGAAAGTCCGCTGGTGCAATCTGGAAAATAAGTTTTCGAAACCTCGATCACCCTTTCGTCAATTTCAACAAGATCAATTCTTTCAATATCTTGATGCTTAACAAATTCGCGCACAACCCCGCCGTCACCGCCACCAATAATCAGAACATTTCTGCATTGTCGTGAGACCATGTAGGGGATATGAGAAACAACTTCGTGATAAACAAATTCATCCTTGTCTGAAACCATCGTTTTGCCGTCAAGAAGGAGCAAACGCCCAACCGAGTCGGTATCAAAAACATCAATTTTCTGATACTTAGATTGCTCAGAATGCAGATGCGCCTTGACCTTGAAACCCATGGCAAAAGTATTACGAAAAGATTCTTCAATCATCCAACCGTTAACATTCATAGATCTCCTTAAAAATATGGGGCGGTTTTATCCTAAAATGGAGGGTTTTCCAAGTGATTATTGACACATAGCTACTATCGTCCATTGGAAATCTAGTTCTGGTGACGATTCCTGTGTTTCTTATTATCATGTAAGGGTCTAACTTTAAGAGGAATTTTAATGATTTTAGTGACTGGGGCCGCAGGATTTATTGGTAGTGTAATTGTTAAGCAGTTGAATGATCAGGGGCATGAATCCATTTTGGTTTGCGACCATTTTGGTCAGGGTGACAAATGGAAAAATCTCAGTGGTCTGAAATATGATTCTTTTGTCCAGGTGGAAGATTTATTCGATCACGCGATGTGGAAAAAAAAGGTTTCGTTTAAGGCCATCTATCACATGGGTGCTTGCTCCGACACGACTGAACTTCAGATGGACTTTCTTTATAAAAATAATACGGAATTCACAAACAAACTCTTGATGCTGGCGACGGTTAAAAAAATACCAATAGTCTATGCCTCCAGTGCTGCGACATATGGAGCGGGTGAGCAGGGATATTCGGATGATCATAAAAAAATCTCATTGCTCAGGCCTTTGAATAAGTATGGTTATTCTAAACAGTTAAGTGATGAGTGGATTTTAAAACAGAAAAAAAAACCGGAGGTTTGGTTTGGAGTTAAATTTTTCAATGTCTTTGGACCCAACGAGTACCACAAGGGTAAGATGAGCTCAGTTGTCTTTCAATCTTTTAACCAGATTAAAGATGTGGGCGAGGTTAAGCTCTTTAAGTCTCATCGTTCAGACTATCAGGACGGAGAACAGTTGCGGGACTTTGTTTACGTTAAGGATGTTGTAAAGGCCATGATTGAACTAATCGATGCTGGAAAGAAAAAACCATCTCTGTCCGGAATTTATAATCTGGGAACCGGGGAGGCCAGAAGTTTTCAAGATCTTGTAAAAGCGACTTTTAACTCAATGGACGTGAATCCCAAAATTGAGTTTGTCGACATGCCCCTAGAGCTACGACATCAGTACCAGTATTATACCGAAGCCGACATGAGCAAACTAAGAAAAGCGTTACCGAGATTTACATTTATGAAACTCGAAGAGGCCGTTGATGACTACGTCAAAAATCACCTTTCAGAGACCAATCCATTTTTGAGTGTTGAGTGAATAAGAAAATTCATGGATTTCAACACGCAATCGAAATGCTGCAGGGTCTGGACCTTGCGGCCCAACAATCTTTGATTGCCGAAATTGCCAGAAAAGATCCAGAAATGGCGATTAAGTTAAAACAGGGTATTGTGACTTTTGATGATCTTCAATACATCACTGTTTCCATGATGAAGAGACTCCTTTTAGATATTGATCTCAACGATCTTGGACTCGCCTTACGTGGGGCCAATAAAGAAACGGTCAATCACCTTCTTGAAATGTTTTCCACGAATATGAGAAGAGATATTGAAGACGTTTTAAAGGGAAAGCCGCGCCCAATTTCTGAAGTCCTTGGGGCGCAAAGTAAAATAATGGATGTCATTTTGCGGTTAAGGGATAGTGGCGAAATTATTCTATCAAAAGAAAAATCTGAAAAATTAGTTTAATAAACAAGACTCAGAATGAACATCCTATCTTTATGCTACCTCAGAGAGTTACATTGCCAAGGGTCTTAGTGACTCCGGGCATAGAGCTAATTTGGCCTCAGGCATTGCCTAAAATGCCCCTCTGATCAACACTGGATGAAAAGATTGAGCACGATAACTCCCCAGAATCCATAAAATTCATCCATTGGCATGATTCCTGCTCTCTCGTTTGCGAGAGACCGGAGAACACTCATGGATTGAGTGATTTTGAAATGGATTTCACCTTCGGTCTTGGGCAAGAGGATTCGAGTTTTGAAGAAATGATCTCAGAAAAATGATTGAGGACCAAAACCACCTTAGGAGAGCTTTATGGAAAAAGCGTCAGTTGAACACTTCACAAGACTTTTCAAAGAGATCCTCTCAGAGGAAGACAGCTTTGAAGCTCATCTCTCCCCAGTCACTACAGAGGGCGACGAAGTTGACATCGTTTCAGTTGAAAAAGAAAATCAAATGGATTTC
>CAXNNO010000003.1:0-23953 GCA_964203555.1 Bacteriovoracales bacterium | reverse complement strand
TTTTTCTACCTGCTGAATTTTATTTACAGGGAATGAATCAAAATAACCTTTAGTCGCCGCAAATATTGATACAGACTGATCTATTACATCCATCGGTGAATACTGACCTTGCTTTAAAAGCTCTACCAAGCGAGCACCACGATTCAGCTGACGCTGTGTCGCCTCATCAAGGTCAGAACCGAACTGAGCAAATGCCGCTAGTTCACGGTACTGAGCAAGATCAAGACGTAAAGTACCAGCAACTTTTTTCATCGCCTTGATTTGAGCAGCGCCACCAACTCGAGAAACCGAGAGACCTACGTTAACTGCTGGACGAATACCAGAGTTGAAGAGATCTGACTCAAGGTAAATTTGTCCGTCCGTAATTGAAATTACGTTTGTAGGAATGTAGGCCGCAACGTCACCCTCTTGAGTTTCAATGATCGGAAGAGCGGTTAGAGATCCTGCTCCAAGTTCATCGTTAACCTTACATGCACGCTCCAAAAGGCGGGAATGGATGTAGAAAACGTCACCAGGAAATGCTTCTCGCCCTGGTGGTCTACGAAGAAGGAGAGATAGCTGGCGATAAGCCTGGGATTGTTTCGTTAAATCATCATAAACGATCAGCGCATGTTTACCTTGATCACGGTAATACTCACCCATTGTACAACCTGTATATGGTGCCAAGTATTGAAGTGGGGCTGAATGAGAAGCAGTCGCTGAAACAATTATTGTATATTCAAGAGCACCGGATTCAAGAAGCTTTTGGTAAACCTGACGAACGGTTGATTGCTTCTGTCCAATAGCAACATAAACGCAAACAACGCCCTTACCTTTTTGATTAATAATCGTATCAACGGCGACTGCTGTTTTACCAGTCTTACGGTCTCCAATGATAAGTTCCCTCTGTCCGCGTCCAATAGGAATCATGGCATCGATTGCCTTGATTCCCGTCTGCATTGGCTCATGAACTGATTTACGGGCAATAATTCCCGGTGCCTTAATTTCAACGTTACGAAATTCTTTTGTGTTAATTTCACCCTGACCATCAATTGGCTCGCCAATCGCATTTACGACCCGGCCAAGGAGGGCGTCCCCGACTGGAACTGAAACGATTTTCTCGGTACGCTTAACGGTTGAACCTTCTTTAATTGATTCATCGTTACCGAGAACAACGATTCCAACGTTATTTGCTTCGAGGTTAAGAACCATTCCCTTAACTCCGCCGTCAAACTCTACGAGTTCTCCAGCTAGAACGTTTTTTAATCCAAATACACGGGCCACACCGTCACCGATGGTGAGAACTGTCCCAATTTCATTCATCTGAAGGCGCGATTCAAAATTCGCAATTCTTTCTTTGATGATCCCTGTGATTTCCTCAGGTCTGATTGATGTACTCATCTAAAATCCCTTCCCTTTTTGGGGTTATTATTCGCTAAGAATTGATTGTTTAAATTGTTCTAATTGATTATCTAAAGATGCATCCAACTGGAGATCGTCGACCGTAACTTTATATCCCGCAGAGATATTTTCATTTTGAATATAGCTAAGATTTGGTTCTCGATTAAATTTCTTTTTAAGGAAATCCTCAATTTTAGCTTTAAAGACAGGATCAACCTGAGATGAATTTCCCTCAATCGTACCCTTCATAAAACCTTTTCTTTCATCATCTATAACGATGACTTCTTTGATAATTAAAGGAAGTATACCGATTCTTTTCTCATCTATTAAAAATTTAATTGTTTCAGTCGTAATCTCTGAGAGTGAAAGCTTTTGGGCCACTTCCATAAAAACGTTTTTCTTTTCCTCTAGTGTAAAGAGATCAAGAAACAAAACATTTTCTAACTCATTGGAAAAATTTATGACTTCTGTAAGCCTTGTTAGCTCATCAGCAATCTTTATGTTTTTTTCATCCCCAAGCTCCAGGATAGAACGCGCATATACTTTTGCTACGGCCAGCTCTCTCATATTAAAGCCCTTGTAAAAGTTTTGATGAAACTTTTTCTTGATAGTCTTTGTTGGATTTAATTGTTGTTTTTGTTTTCAAAATAACCCGGTTCAAAAGCTCCGAGTTCAAATCATCCATCATCGCCTTTTTGTCTGCGAGTATTTTAGAATTTGCATCTATTTTTAATTTTTGATTTTTATCTTCTGTCTCTTTCGCCAATTTTTTTTCAAAGTTAGCAACATCATTTTCGGATTGTAAAAGGATCGTTTTGATCTCGTTATTTAAATTTGTCATTTTGCGAGTTTCACCCTCAAGCATTAATTTAGCTTCCTTCGATTTTAAACTAGCACGCTCAAGGGTATTTGCTATTTCCTCGGCCTTGGAAATAAAATACTTTCGAAGCGGAACCTTAATTTTCCAGACAAGCACTCCAATCAGTATCCCCACGTTAAGGGCAGGTGCAAATAAGTCCGTAATTGAAGCGTGGTGAATTTCACCATGACCACTGGTTGCCGCATGGACCTTAGAAAGTGTGATTGCAAAAATAGAGCAAGCTGTCCAAAAGTGCATAGACATCCTTATTGTATAATCTTCTGTACGAGTGATTTTGAAAGAGCATCTGCTTCAGATAAATATTTTTCTTTATTCATCTCAACTTCTTTTGCAAACTCATTTCTTGATCCGTCTACAAATGAACCTACTTCTTTTTCGGTAATTTTATATTGCTCAGAATATTTTTGAATGATTTTTTCTTTTTTCTCAGTCGCAAGCTTTTGTGTACTACGATTAACTTCATCAATTTTTAATCTGTAATCAACTTGCATTTTTTGAACTTTTTCGATTGTTTCATCTGCTGTCGTTTCCAGTTTTATCGTTTTTTCTTCCCTTGTTTCTAAAACGCTCTGAAGTTTACCCAAAAATAGAGATTTATCAATAATTAATTCCCCAAGAATGATAATAAACTGAGGCACAAGGGAGGAATCCACACCCAACTGAGTGAAGATGGCCGTAAATGTTTCCATGAGTTAAACCTTAAATATTAATCAAATTAATTTGTAGTAATTTTTAAGGCTTATGAGGGGTTTCCGTCAAGGGAATTGGAGGCTTATTTTTTGTCTTTCATCTTTGTTATACCGTGAAATATAACACCTTCTTCCACGATTAAACTGGGGCTCGTAACTGTTCCTTCAAAGCGCGCAGGGCGTCTTATTTCAACCCTTGAGGAAGCTTTAATTGTGCCTTTAACCGAGCCAGATATTATAACGATGTTTGCATTAATATCAGCATTGATAACCGCCCCTTCTGATATGATCAGAGTGTCATTTGAAAAAATGCTTCCATTTACATATCCAGCAATACGTACTGTACCGCTAAATGATAAATTTCCTTCAAACTTGCAACCCTCTTCGATGATGGCGCAAATATCATTTTTCTTGGCCAAGGCCCCTCCAGGGCAATTATTTCATGAGATAAATGAATATATCATTAAATTCAGCTTCATTGCCAAATTTGATTGTTATTTCTCCGCCACCATTTTTTTTGGACTTAACATCAAAATGGTATCCAGTTTTCTGCTCAAGCTTATTTCTTAACTGAGTGTACTGCTCAGTAATAAACTTGTTGTCATTTGGGGTGGTCGTTGCTGGTTTTTTTGATTTTTTTGCAAGTACTTCGAGCTCCCTTACGGATAACCCTTTGACTATTACTTCATTGGCTAGACGCTTTAGTGTTTCTTCATCACTTATCCCGGTAAGGATCTTCGCATGACCAAACGAAAGAAGCTCTTTTTGTACTGAAAGAAGTACGTCTTTTGGAAGTTTGAGGACACGTAAAAAATTTGCGATTGTTGAGCGCTCCTTACCTATTTTTTTCGAGATCTCTTCCTGGGTCAACTCAAACTCAGTCATCAATTGATAATAGGCCAAGGCCTCTTCCACACAGTTCAGGTCTGAGCGCTGCACGTTTTCAATTATAGACATCACAAGAACGTCTTTTTTTGTGGCGCGTTTAACGATCACTGGAATTTTGGTCAGACCTGCAAGGCGAGACGCCCTATACCGCCGCTCACCGGCGACAATTTCAAACATACCCTCTTTTTCTATGACCAATATTGGCTGGATGACGCCATTCTCTCTTATTGATTCGGCTAGCTCAAAAAGATCCTTATCTTTAAAAAGCTTCCTTGGCTGGCCTTTGTTAGTGAGGATTTTATCTAAATCAACCAACATCGGTTGTGTTTCAATCTTGATTTCTTTTTTTGGTTCTATAGGGGCATTGAAATTTTCTGAACCTTCGGAATAGGATGAAGGACTATTTCCAAGAAGAGCGGCCATACCTCTTCCCAGTTGCGGTTTATTTTTCTGCATAAGTTTATCTCCTAGGACTCAACCTGATAATCTTCAAATTTCGGAATTTGATTGAGAGGCAACTTCACCTGACTTGGTTCAAGCCTTTTCTCAGACTTTAATATTAATTCACGTGCCAATGAGAGATAGGCTTCACTTCCCTTTGATGTTATGTCGTAAAGAATGATCGGCTTCCCAAACGATGTGCACTCAGAAAGCTTAACATTTCTAGGAATTATTGATTTCAGGATATCATCTTTGAAATGAGTCATTAAATCATTAGCAACAAGCTTACAAAGATTGTTTCGTGAATCATACATCGTGAGGAGTATTCCCTCGAGTGCGAGCTTTGGATTCAATGACGCCCGAATTAGCCTCACCGTATTGAGTAACTGTGAGAGACCTTCCATTGCAAGGTACTCGGTTTGCATAGGTACCAGGTAGGTCTGCGCCGCAGTTAGGGCATTGACCGTTAACAAGTTCAAAGATGGAGCACAATCTATGATGATGTAGTCGTACTTGCTATGCAATACCTCTAAGGCAACTTTAAGCTTTGATTCACGTGCGAACATATGAACCAGCTCTAATTCTGCTCCGACTAAATCATTGTTTGAGGGACACAGATCAAGCAATGGCAATTCGGTCTTGTCGATACAGTTGTCAAAGTTTT
The DNA here is from genome assembly GCA_964203555.1 of Bacteriovoracales bacterium. GTDB lineage: Bacteria > Bdellovibrionota > Bacteriovoracia > Bacteriovoracales > Bacteriovoracaceae > Peredibacter. The sequence continues at coordinate 19,011 of CAXNNO010000003.1, read as the reverse complement.
CTTCGTTAATCAATGCATGATAAACGTTGGACTTTGCAAATGTTTCTTTATCCACGCCAAGGCATGAACTTGCATTGCCCTGAGGGTCGAGATCTATCAAAAGTGTTCTTTTTTCTGCCGCAGCGAGGCACGCACTTAAGTTGACAGATGTAGTCGTCTTTCCGACTCCACCTTTCTGATTAGCGATTGCAATGATTTTAGCCATTTAGATCCTCGCGATAATTGTTTTGAGAACCTTATTTTTAGAGAAAATCAGAGAGTTTGACAAGAGATTTAGACGTTCCACGTGGAACAATTTGTGCAGCAAAGGAAACCAAATACCTTTGCTGAGTACCAGGCACATCGATCAATTGATTTTCCAAGAGCTTCCAATGATTGGCTAAACCGGGAAGATCATTTCCCTCCAGTTCAAGGAAATTTGGACCCTTATAAAAAAAAACTGAAACGTCCTTTGTGGTGTGGTTAATGGCAGGCAGAAAATCATTTGCTGTACCAACCGCCTTGAAAGTAACAGTGACAGGCCGATCAACCAAAAAATCCTCCAACCTCGAATGAACCAATTTAACGTTATGAAGCTCCAACTCTTTAGCTATCAAGTTAACTGCGTCTACTTTTTTTCGCCGAGATTCAACACCAACAAATGTTATTTCCGGCAGGAGCTTTGCGAGCGGGAGTATAGGAAAACCGCCGCCGAAGCCTACATCCAAAAGAATTCCACGTTTTTGTACATGGGCCTTAAACAAATCAGATTGAAGATAAGGATTAATCGAGTCGAGAATCTGCTTGTGATAAAACTCATCAGAATCCAAAATAGTGGTGAGATTAAGCCCAGCAAGCTTTGTTTTTAAAATTTGAAGATATTTAATAGAAAAATCAAGCATCAAAGTGCCTTTGCAGCAACGACTGCTAGTGTGGCCGGACGAATCCCCTCTATTAATTTTAGCTGTCCGAAAGTATCGGGCCTAATTCGAGAAATTCTCTGCTTGCACTCAAAAGAAATATTTCCAGAAGCAGCGATTTCTTCCCAGTTTATTTTTGTATTATCCATTTTTCTTAGTTTTTCGAATTGATCTTCAGACCTTTTGATATACCCTTCGTATTTTTTTGAGATAGCAACAGTTCTGATTAAATCGTAATTAAGCTCGAGACCAAATGAATTAAGTATAACTCCAAGAGCATCAACAGGATTCAGCCACGCCTGTTTTAATATTTCTGTAACACTCACTCGCCTAGAAAGCTGTTGTAAATCCCCTTCCCCGGCGAAGGTTTTTAATAGCTCGGAATTTTCGGAAATCATTGTTTCATCACAAAAATTCATCAGTACAACGTATTGATTGAAAAATTCTTCTAAATACGTATCAATAGGTAGATTTAACAAGAAACTGGCCCTATAGGACCGCATCCTTATCAGCGAATTATCCTCTCTTATGTAAAGTCGGTTTTCTGAGCGTGCAGTAAACAATCTATAGGGCTCATCACGCACATTAGACGTTAAATCCTCGATCATTACACCTATGTAGGACTCATGCCTACTCAAAACAAGTCGTGGTAAGCCCTTGAGACATAGGGCAGCGTTTGCTCCCGCTATAAATCCTTGCCCTGCGGCCTCTTCATAACCCGACGTACCATTAACCTGTCCAGCGAAATACAAACCATCAAGCTGCGAATGTTCTAAAGTGATACTCAATTCTGTTGTATCAACGACATCATACTCTACTGCATACCCATAAATCTCGATCACGGCCCTCTCAAGGCCCTCAATTGACCTGACATACTCGTCCTGAACATCTCTTGGTAATGAACTTGATATCCCAGAGGGATAAACCGTATCCAATTCGAGACCCTCTGGCTCGATAAAGACGTGGTGAACGTGCTTATCTGGGTAACGGAACGCTTTGTCTTCTATTGAAGGACAATATCTTGCTCCGACGCCCTTTATTTGCCCGTTAAACATTGGGCTTTTTTCTTTATTCCTTCTTATGACGTCCATTGTGTCATGATTCGTTCTTGCAACATAACAAGACAATTGATCGATATGCCTCGCAAAGGGAGAATGCAAGCAATGAAAATTTCTTACACCTGGATCTGAGGGCTGCTCTTCTAGTTTTGAATAATCAATTGTGCTCTTTTTAAGTCTAGGTGGAGTTCCTGTTTTAAATCTTTGCGGTCTCGTTTTAATTTCTTTTAATAAATCCTCTAAACCGGCGGAATTTTCACAATCAAAGCGGCCACCAGACTTTTGGTCTGATCCAGTATGCAATTTTCCATTGAGAAATGTGCCTACAGTTACAATGAGTTTTTTTGAACGGTATTCACTCTGTGTAAGAACTTTAAAACATTCTTCTTTAGAAATAGAAATAACTTTTTCCCGAATTACAGTAATAGAAGAAATGGAGGAAATAACTTTTTCAGCCTCAAAGGAGTATTTCTCTTTATCAATCTGCACGCGTGATGACTGAACTGCGAAACCCTTAGAATCGTTTAAGGTTCTAAATTGTATACCCGCTCTATCTGCCAATATACCCATTAAGCCGCCAAGCGCATCTAGCTCGCGTACGACTTGACCTTTTCCAACACCACCGACGGATGGGTTACAAGGAGCAGAACCTAAGCCGACGCCCGGCAAAGTAATAATACCAACACTCAGATTAAACTGACTTGCTATGTAGGCAGCTTCGATTCCTGCGTGACCACCGCCTATAATTAGAATATCGAATATTTTCATCTGCTCCCCAGAATAAATGTTCCACGTGGAACAATGCTATTTTCCAATACAGAAATTTGAAAAAATAGAATTTAAGACTTGATCTGGTGAAATTATACCTATGAGTTCTGAAATACAATGGCCCAAGGTATTTAATTCTTGCGAAAGGATGGCAATATCAGACTCACTTGAAACAACTTGTTGATAATGCTTTATTTGACCGTAAATGTCTGATATTACTTGTTTATGCCTGTCCAAAAGAATCGGGTTTAAAGAAATAACACCTAGGTACTTATTATTTACACCGGCTCTAAAGTGATCTTCCCAGTCAGAATCTGGTGATAAAAGATTAACTGCCCCTGTAGGACCAATATTAGGATACCTTAACTCCAGTAAACGTCTCGCTTCCATAAATCCAGGAACATCTAGGTGAGTAAGAAGAATTAAGTCAAATTTGTGCTCAAGCAGTGTTGCCAGCTCATCAGTTGACTGAAAAGGATTGATTAAAAGAATAGAATAAAAACAGCACAAAAGTTTTTCTTTTGAACGTCTTATACCCTCAGATTCTATCGAATCAACAGTATGTCTGATCCCCGCCGTATCGATTAATTTATACTTAACACCATCAATAACGATGGATTCCGACAAATAATCTCTTGTTGTACCTGGATGTGAGGAAACTATCGCTCGATCGTCAGAAAGTATAAAATTAAAAAAAGAACTTTTTCCCGCATTAGGTAGTCCCGTTAAGACTATTTCAGGACTAAGTAGATTGTGCTCCATGGGCTGAACTCGTTTAAAAAGAATATCAAACTTTTTTTTGAAAGAATGGAAGCTTGATGTGAAATAATTACGAGCAGCTTCCTCTCCAATATCATCAGAAAAATCTATCGAAAGCTCTAAGGAACTTTTATGAACAAGAAATAACTGATAAAGCTCATTGTAAATTTCGTGCAGATTGCCGCTCAATAGTGACTGGCCCTGACTCAGGGCATAGGTAGAATTAGCGTTCAAAAAAAGATCCAGACCCTCGACCTGAGATAACGAAATTTTTTTGTTTCTTAAGGCACGATAAGTAAACTCCCCCGGAAAACTCATCCGGCAAGATGCCTGGCTAACAAAAAGATCAATGATACGATCTATGTTAAGGGTATTTCCATGAACGCTGAGTTCAAGGATATTTTCTCCGTTATAACTTCGGGGACCTTCAAAATAGGTAAAGCAAATGTCGTCTAGCACCTGCCCCTGTAGGACCAACTGTGTGAAGTAAACCTTTCGTGGTTCTATAGGACCAGAAAGGTCTTTTTTAAAATAATCTTTAAACTGATTTAATGAGGTAAAGCCGGATATTCGGATGACGGCCATCGCCGCATTGGATTGCGCATTTGTACTGCAGGCAATGATGGTGTCATCCGAATGAAGAAAGTTCATACTACGATAGGTTTATTCACCTGTGACTTAGTGTTAAAAACCAACATCTGTTGAACGATTCCAAAAACCGTAGAAACAAAAATGTAAAGTGAGAGACCACTTGGAAGGTCCTTCATAATAAAACCAAAAATAAGTGGCATAAACATCATAACTTTTTTCTGAACAGGATCAGTTATTGTGTTCGGAGTCATTTTTTGCTGTAAGAACATCGCCAGGGTCATTAATACAGGAAGAACGTAGAATGGATCTTTATTGGAAAGATCATGAATCCAAAGCATAAAGGGAGCGTTTACTAATTCAACGGCGGAATGAAGTACTTTATAAAAAGCAAAAAAGACCGGCATTTGTAAGATTAACGGTAAACACCCACCAATCGGATTAGCACCAGACTTACGAAAAAGATCCATACTCTCTTTCTGCATCCTAGCGGGATCATCTTTAAACTTTTCGCGTAATTTAGTTAACTCAGGTTGAATCAACTGAAGTTTTTTCATCGAGACAAAGGACTTATACTGGAGAGGAAAAGTTATTAATCGGACAAGCATAGTTAATAAAATAATAGAAATTCCATAATTAGGAATAAATTTGTAGAAAAATTGAAGGCCCTTTAAAATCCAGACTGCAAAAAAACCCCAAATACCAAAATCAACTGAGTTATTAAGGTTATGCCCAAGAAGAGCGAGATCGTTATATTCTTTTTTTGCAAAAACTAAATTGTAGGATAAAGCATTGACTGGTTTATTGGACATCATCGAAAAAGTTTTATCAACAGTACTCTTATAAATGAGATCCTGTGGTGTCTCAAAATAAGTTGCGAATAATTGATAATTAAAGTCTATTCCTGCCCACTTAATTTTTCTATCACCAGACTCTTCTTCTCCGACATTATAACGATTTAATTCATCCGTAAAAAAAGCGAAGACTCTCTCTTGAGTATTTTCTAATTTTTTTTCAGTGGAATTATACACAAATCGATACGTAAAAGGACGCGGTGAGTATAGTGAAAAATGAGACACTCCCAGATCATCTACGCTTGCTGAAAGAGTTAAGTCATTCAGAGAATTATAAAATTTATTTTGAATGTTCGTTTGAAGAAAAGTTAATGATGTAAAGCCTGAACCAAAATCAAACTCAATAGTCATTGGCTTATCGGAATCAACTGTGTTTTCAAAAGTAAAAGCAGTCTTTGGATTTTCAAAATTTTTGACAGTAAGCTGGCTGTCAAAAGTGATTTTTACGTTATTATTCTCTATTGTGAAAAGTTCATTCTTCAATTGCTCTGTTGGTGCCGCCTGATTAACGACTGAACCGGTTTCGGATGAAGGTTGAGCTATGCGCTCAGTTTTAACTGGTCCTATCGGGGCAGTTTCAGTTGGCTTGGGAGGGGAAAAAAAATGCTGCCAACCAAAAAGAATTAACCCAGAAAGAACTACTGCTATTAAAGCATTACGTTGCTCAGAACCCATTTATTAACTCCAATAAAAAATCACGGTACAGGATCGTATCCGCCCGGATGAAAAGGATGACATTTACAAATTCGCCGTGATGAATACCACAAAGCCCGTATTATGGAAAACTTTTGGAAACAAACACGAGAATATTGAGAACACGTTGGATAAAATCTGCAATTTTGGCCAAGCAATGGCGATATAAAGTACTGGTAAAAACGCAAAACCAAATTAATAAAATATTTCATTTGTTGGGTCTGACGAGTTGGCGAGCTATATTGGAAAAAGCCTGAAGTAACTGCTCTTCAGAATCAGGGGTTTTTACGATAACAAACAATAGGTCAAGTTCCAGAAAGCGGAGTTGCAAATGCAACCGAAAAGCTTCCTTTAAAATTCGTTTATATCTGTTTCTTGTATGAGATTTCCCGATTTTTCTTGAAACAGAAAAACCTATCCTCGCATGTTGGACATTTAAGCGACTTGGCTTAAAAAAACAAAGCAAAGGATGAGCAAAGCTGCGGGAGCTTTGCTCACGAAGGTATTCAAAATCTTTTTTTTGGGTAAGTTTAAGAGATTTAGAAAAGCCGGCGTGGGCAGAATTCATCTCGAAAAATTACTTAGTACCTGTGGAAACGCTAAGTTGTTTGCGGCCTTTAGCACGACGACGGGCAATCACTTTTTTGCCGCCAACGGTTGCCATTCTCGCAAGAAATCCATGATCACGGAGTCTTTTAAGTTTTTTTGGCTGCCACGTTCTCTTCTGCATACTCATATTAGGGTCCTTCGATAATTAACTGGGTAAAATTTTGCAATGTTCTTATTACAGTAATTTTAAGTTCGGGTCAATAAGATTTATAAAACAAAGCGTCAGAGTAAGTTCTTGTAAGAGGCCGGGCGTTGATAAATATAAGGTGAAGTGCTACCTATCATGAACTTTTTTTAAAGCTGTCTTAAGAGATTTTATATAAATGACTACCAAATTTCCATTTAACCATTTTTTGAAGCTTGATGGCCATCAGCCACCTGCAATATCTAAAAAAAATGATGCAAATCCCGTGATCATTGAGGAAAGCCTCAAAAGCTTAAAAAATGACAAGGAAAACAACAGCTTATCGTCTGAATTTTCTTCTGAAGAATTAAAAACGATCTCGGATGCTTTACTGGATAATATCCGGGATTTAATTAATCCAAACAAATACCATGCCTACTTTGCCAATACATTTACAGTGGCTGCAATTAAGCACGATGTTGTCGAAATAGTTGTTACCACGAATTTCATCAAAAAAATGATAGAAACTCACTATCCAGCAACTATCACCCAGGCCCTTCAGGAAATTCTTGGAAAACAATACAGTCTAGAAATATCAGTTTTAGGCAATGGACCCATTCAAACAAGTGTTCCTGAAATAACCAAGAACAACATAAAAACAAAAAGAACGGATTCAGTAAAAATTAATTCATTTTGCATCGATGAATTAGAACCTACAAAAGAAGATCTTTATAAATCAATCGAATCAAGGGTTATAGAGCATCAAAATGGCAGTAACTCTAACCATATTGACCTAAATAAAAACTTCAATAATTTTATTACTGGTACTTCAAACAGTATGGCCCATGCACTATCATTTGCAGTGGCCAAAGAACCAGGGAAGGCCTACCCGGCACTTTATATTTTTGGAAATTCAGGTCTAGGAAAAACACACCTCATTCATGCTATTGCGAACTATGTCCAAACGAATAGACCAAATATGCGGATCTGCTTAACTTCAGCAAACCGCTTTATGAATGAAATGGTAGAGGCAATCAAAAAAAATGAATCGGCGGATTTTAAGAAACAATACACTCAAAATACGGATATTTTAATCATCGATGATATCCATGAGTTGAAAAATAAAACTGCTACTCAGGATATGTTCTTTCAGGTTTTTAATGAGTTAATTAGCAACGGTAAACAGCTCGTATTCACCTCGGATAAAACACCTAAAGAGATAGATGGAATAGAGGATAGAATTCGTACCCGTCTATCCTCTGCACTGCCTGTAGAGATACAGCGACCAGACTTAGAAACTAGAATAGCAATACTAAAGAAAAAGGCTATCGAAAAAGATATCTATCTCAGTGATGATGTCGTGAATTTGGTGGCCAAATGTGTAAAGAATAATATTCGTGAATTAGAAGGATGCTTAATTAAACTGGGAGCGGTGACTTCCATTTTAAAAGTGGACATCGACCTAGAAGTGGCAAAAGAACATCTTAATCTTACCGAAGAATTAGAGAATCAGAAATATCTAACAATTGAAACAATTACAAAAACTGTTTCAAATTATTATAAAATGCCTATGGGTGATATTCGGGGAAAAACAAAGACTAAAGAGGTCGTCATAAGCAGGCAAGTGGCCATGTACCTCATCGCTAAAATGCTCAAGCCAACACTTAAGGACAATGGAGCATTTTTCGGTCGAGACCATTCTACAGTTATTCATGCTATTAAAATCATCAGCGATAGAATTAAAATAGACAGTACTCTGGCTCAACAGATATTGGATATTGAAAAACAGCTCTAACCAAAAATCATACTAAATTTTTAAATTTCTTCACTATCAACAGGTTTCCTTAATGGTGTTAAGGAAACCTAAGCTATTGTGGAAAAATTTTTACTTTAAAAACTGATTTGAGGAAGATATTAACAAATTAACATCTTCAACATGGAATGAAATGGTATGAACATGAAACTTATTAACAATGTTAAAGATATTGTTAATAAAAAATTAGAAAAAGATCAAAGGCATTGAACTGGGATAATGCATAAAAGAGGACTGTTGGCGAAAGGTAAAATAGATGTGAATAAATACAAAATTTATCAACGGCCCCTGGTAAGATATACGAAGAATTAAATGGATATAGAAATGCCAGGCGTTGAAATCTTATGAAGAAATTAAGTATAACCTGTTCAAATTAAAAGAAAAGTATAAATTCATCAACACTGTCCATGCCATCATCATAAGAGAATATATAAAGAATATAATATAAGAGTAAAAAGAATCTGAATTAAGAAAAGCTACATAGCTTGATTAACTGAACGCTTAAAGCTAAAACCTAATCTTTTAGAGGAATATTTATGAAACTAACCATACAGACTCAAATTCTCAGAGATGCTATTAACAAAGTATTATCAGTCGTTGATAAAAAAAATTCACGACCCATATTGACCAATTGTTTATTGAGAACACAAGGTCAGAAATTAGAATTAGTAGCAACAGATCTTGAAGTTTCTGCAAAGATTCTGTTAAATGCGCGTGTTGAGGTAGAAGGTAGTTTTTGTATTAATAGCAAAAACATAGCCGACATTTTAAGGGAACTTCCGAATGATGAAGTTGTTTTAAATGTTGATAATAACAACCTCTTGAATTTAACTTGTAAAAGTATCAGTTATTCACTCTTGGTCACAAGTCCGGAAGAATTTCCTCAATTGAGTTTTCAAAATCAAAGTTCTGAGTTTCGACTAAAGACGAATCAGGTCGCCCATATAATAAATAAAACATCACATGCCATATCCACCGATGAAACGAGATTGTACCTGAATGGTATTTATCTTCAAATGTCTGAATCAAAACTCCGTGCTGTTGCTATTGATGGTCATAGACTGGCCTTAATAGATACGCACGAATTCATTGGTGAAAATAAGTTTCTTAACGATGGAGTGATTATCCCTAGAAAGGGTATTTCTGAACTTAAAAAAATTGCAGATTCTTACCCTCAAGATGAAGTTGTTATCTCTTTGGATGATTCTTTTATGTTTGTTAATGCACGCAATGAGTATTACCTCTCTATACGCTTAATTGCCCGAGAATATCCCAAATACCAGACAGTCATTCCATCGAAAACCATTAATAGGTTTATAATAGATAGGAATGCCATTTTAAATGCTGTGAAGAGGGTTAAGATTCTTTCGAATGAGAAAACCAATGGTGTTAAATTTAATATTCAAAAAGACGAACTTATTATTTCTACCAATCACCCGGCCCTTGGGCAGGCGATGGAAACTTTGCCTATAAGTTATTCAGGCAAATCAACAGAGATAGGTTTTAACGCCAAGTACTTAATGGAAAGTCTTTCAGTTCTAAACGAAACGGATGTGACTTTTGAGTTTAATAATGAACTTAGTCCTGTAGTGATTAAGGCAGAAGATCTTCCAGAGTTTTTGGGCATAATAATGCCTCTAAAATTGTAATTGTGGATGGAATGTTGGAAAATCAAAAAATTACAAGCGCAGAACTTTAGAAATCTCAAAAATACAATAATTGATTTCTCACCTGGTATTAATTGTGTTCTGGGGCAAAATGGGAATGGTAAAACAAACCTTCTAGAAGCCGTCCATTTATTAACAAATAAAAAATCGTTCCGTAAAAATACCGATTACTCACAAATGATTAACATTGAAGGTGAAAGCCCGGAGATAATTCTTCAGTCTGTTTTTGAGAATGGAAAAGAATTAGTTCCCTACTCGCTTAGAATGACTGAATCCTCTGAAGAGAGATTTTTAAAGAATAAACCAGCAAAAAATAAAACACCTTCATTAAGTATTTTTATTAACCCATTTGATGCCTATAACTTCCACAATAGCGGAAGTTTTCGAAGGCAATGGATCGACTCCCATATTTCCATGGGAGATAAAGAGTATCGTCAGATACTTGGTAGATTTCAAAAATCTATGCGTTTTAGAAACTCAATTTTGGGAATTGGTGGAAAAAATACATCTACTCAGTTAAGAGCAATTGACGAACAAGTTTCAGAATATTCCGCCTTTTTAACCCATAAGCGGCATGAATTTCTGACTCACTTGAATCAATTCATAACACCAACATTTAAAGCGATTTTTTCCGAGGAGCATGTTCTGGAATTTAACTTAGATAGCCTTTTTATCCATTGGGATAAAAAAAGGATATTTGACTTTTATCGACATCAGGAAAGCGTGGATATAAAAGCTGAAATGACACAAGTTGGAATTCATCGAGATGACTATATATTTAGCTTTGATGGACTCAATGCGTTCGAATTCTGCTCGTTAGGCCAGCAAAAAATGGCGTTTCTAAGCTTGATATTTGCCTATATTGAGCTTTTTAGGTATAAGTTTACCTCTTACCCCATCGTTTTAATTGACGACGTTTCTGGCGAATTGGATAGCCAGAGATGGAAAAACTTGATTCAATATTTGGAAACAAAAGACTTCCAAGTGTTAATCACGACCGCCAACGAAAATTTTGGGAAAGAGTTGGAAAAGATTCCAGCATCCAATAAGTTTTATATTGAACATGGAACGCTCACAACCCATGGATAGGAGCATCTGAATGAATCAAACTCCTGATTCTATTTCTAAAGTAAGTACAGAATACAACGCAAGCCAGATTAAAATTCTCGAGGGCCTTGAGGCCGTAAGGAAGCGACCTGGTATGTACATTGGTGATACCGGAATTCGCGGTTTCCATCACTGTGTCTACGAAATAGTGGATAATGCGGTAGATGAATCCCTTGCAGGCTATTGTACCGAGATCAAGGTTATCATTCATGTAGATAACTCTATGACAGTTGTCGATAACGGTCGTGGTATACCTACCGATCTCGTGGAAAGTGAGGGTGTGTCGGCAGCCGAAATTGTTTATACCAAGCTACACGCTGGTGGAAAATTCAATGAGGAAGGTGGGGCTTATAAAGTTTCCGGCGGCCTTCATGGAGTTGGTGCTTCGGTTGTAAATGCATTATCAAAATGGGTACGAATAGAAATTAAAAAACATGGAAAACTTCACCGCCTGGAGTTTGTGCATGGAGTGGCCAAGGAACCTTTAAAAATTATTGGCGAATGTGACCCGAAAGATACCGGAACCACGGTAACTTTCAAGTCTGATAACGAAATATTTGAAGTTCACGAGTATAACTACGATACGCTTTCAAACCGTTTTAGAGAAATGGCCTTTTTAAATAAAGGTCTTAAAATAGTACTTAACGACGAAAGATCGGAAAAAGAAGAAACATTTTATTACGAAGGAGGCCTTTCGGCCTTTGCGGTATATCTTAACAGAGCAAAAACTCCAATTCATAAAGAGCCCATTTATTTCTTTCAGTCGCGAGATAATTATGAAGTAGAAGTGGCAATGCAGTGGACTGATGGGTACTCTGAAACACTTACATCTTATGCGAATAACATTAACACTCCTGAGGGAGGGGTTCATGTTTCGGGCTTTAAAACAGCACTAACTCGGGTTCTTAATAATTACGCTAAAGATAATAATATTTTGAAAAATATTAAAATCACCCTTACCGGTGATGATATGCGAGAAGGCCTGACTGCCATTATTTCGGTTAAATTAACAAATCCTCAATTTGAAGGTCAGACAAAATCAAAACTCGGTAACTCTGAAGTTGAAGGCATTGTTAATTCGCTTATTGGGGACAGATTTAAAATTTATCTTGAAGAAAACCCGAATGTTGGAAAGACGATTCTTAAAAAATCAATAGATGCTGCCGCTGCCCGTGAAGCAGCCCGGAAAGCGCGAGAACTTACTCGTCGTAAGTCAGTATTGGATTTTTCTGGATTACCAGGAAAAATGGCAGATTGTCAGGAAAAGGATCCCGAACTTTGCGAGATTTACATTGTTGAGGGTGACTCCGCCGGTGGATCAGCTAAGCAGGGTCGAGACCGTCGAACTCAGGCGGTTCTGCCACTTAAGGGAAAAATTCTTAACGTAGAAAAAGCACGCTATGATAAAATGCTATCCAATGATGAAATTAAAATGTTGGTTCAAGCAATTGGGACCAGTATTGGTAAGGATTCATTCGATGTTTCGAGATTAAGATATTATAAAATTGTTATTATGACCGATGCCGATGTTGACGGCTCCCATATTCGAACGTTACTTCTGACATTATTTTATCGCCACCTACCTGAAATTGTAGAGCGGGGTCACCTGTACATAGCTCAGCCTCCTCTTTACCGATATAAAAAAGGTAAGCATGAGAAGTATTTAAAAGATAACGGTGAGCTGGAAAATTATCTCGTTTCAAGTTGCCTTTCAGACTGTGAAGTCATGATTGATAACAATAAATTTGAAATTGAAATGGTTAAGAGCATTGTTAATAAGTATAGAAATTACAACAGCACGCTTGATTCCTATGATCGCCACTACGATGCCCATTTTCTGAAAACGATTGTTGAAGACGGGACACTTACATCAGACACGATGAAAGATAGAGAGAAGTTAACAGAATACGCTCAGAACGTGATGAAGAAATTGGTTGATCTAGGACACGTATCACTTAAAAAGTATGATCTTAAAGTTGAAGAAGACGTAAAAAATCTAAGTTTCATGCTGAGAGTTCAAGTGCATTCGGCTTTGAAAACGAAAAATTTTCGCATTGGTGTCAATTTTTCCGAATCTTCTGAATTTGCAGACCTAATGAACCAATATGATGGAATCAGACGATACCTGAGCTCTGAATTTATGGTTAAACACACCGGAAATTCATCGAAACATAATGGTCTTGGAGATTTTTCTAATTATGTTTCAAATGAAGGTCGTCAGGGTGCTTACATTCAGCGTTATAAAGGATTGGGTGAGATGAATCCTGAGCAACTTTGGGAAACAACGATGAACCCAAATAACAGAACACTCCTTAAAGTAAAAATCGAAGACACGATTGATGCTGATCAGGTGTTCTCTGTACTCATGGGTGATCAGGTTGAACCAAGAAGAGAATTTGTTGAAACAAATGCTTTGAATGTGCGTAACCTCGATATTTAATTTTAAGGACGAATGATATGAGCGATGAAAACAATAAGTCACAAGCAAATCATGGAAATATAATTCCTCTTCTTATTCAAGATGAAATGAAAAACTGTTACCTCGATTACGCCATGTCTGTAATTGTTGGTCGCGCTCTTCCTGATGTGCGTGATGGACTAAAACCAGTCCATCGACGGGTTTTGTTTGCAATGCATATGTTGAATAACTACCATAATCGTCCGTATTTAAAATCGGCACGCGTTGTGGGTGACGTTATAGGTAAATACCATCCACATGGTGATTCTGCTGTGTATGGTGCCATGGTTCGTCTGGCGCAGGATTTTTCTATGAGATATCCGATCATAGATGGTCAAGGTAACTTTGGTTCGATTGATGGGGATAGCGCCGCTGCTATGAGGTACACCGAAGTCAGAATGCAAAAACTCACCAATGATATGATGGGTGATATCGATAAAGAAACCGTAGATTGGCAGGATAACTATGACGGCTCACTTCAGGAACCGACCGTTCTTCCGACTAAAATCCCAAATCTTTTGATCAATGGTTCAGCTGGTATTGCTGTGGGAATGGCGACTAATATTCCTCCCCATAACTTAACAGAAGTCACTAATGGACTCCTTGCCCTTATCGACAATGAAGCCTTAACGATTCATGATCTCATAAAAATTATACCTGGACCTGACTTCCCTACTTCAGGTTCTATCCACGGAACTGCCGGGATTCAACAGGCCTATCACACAGGTAAAGGCGTCATTCAAATTCGTGCTAAGGCGGATATTGAAATTGGAAAAAATGACCGCGAAAAAATTATCATCACCGAATTACCTTACCAGGTTAATAAGGCCCGCTTAATTGAGAAAATAGCGGAACTGGTTACTGAAAAGGCGATTGAAGGTATCTCTGATATTCGAGATGAATCATCACGGGAAGGTATTCGTGTCGTGATCGATGTAAAACGCGGAGAACAAGCTTCTGTTTTATTGAATAGACTCTATAAGCAGACTCAGATGCAGGTCTCTTTTGGTATTATTTTTCTATCCATTTATAACGGACAGCCGAAAGTAATGGATTTAAAGGAACAACTTCTCTGTTTCATTGAGCACCGACGAGAAATAGTAATCAGACGTACGACTTATGAACTGAAAAAAGCAAAAGAACGCGCTCATATTTTAGAGGGTCTTAAGATCGCAGTTGAAAACATCGATGAAATTGTTGAAATGATCAAAAAGTCAGAAGGACCTGCTCAGGCCAAAGACAAATTGATGAACATCTTTACTCTATCAAGTATTCAGGCGCAGGCCGTTCTTGATATGCGTCTCCAGCGTCTGACGGGTCTTGAAAGAGATAAAATTATTGCTGATTACGAAATGATTATGAAAGAGATCGCTCGACTTGAAAGTATTTTGGGTTCTGAAGAAGAAATTAAGGACATTATACGAGCTGAGTTTGTTCAAGTTCGCGAAAACTATGGAGATGTTCGTCGAACAGAAATCATTGCTCAGGCCGACGAGATTCAAATGGAAGATCTCATCAAAAATGAAGAAGTCATAGTGACCATAACTCAGAAAGGTTATCTCAAGCGAATGGCATCTGATACTTATCGTTCACAGAAGCGAGGCGGTAAAGGAGTAAAAGGCGCTGATTTGGATGAAGATTTTTATACATCCATTTTTACCGCCGACACTCATGATACTTTGATGATTTTTACCGATAAGGGAACGGTCTTTTCTATTAAGGTCTATCAAATTCCGGAGGGACTAAGAACCTCTAAGGGAAGAAATATAGTCAACATGATTACTCTTCCTCAGGATGAGAAGGTTAAAGAGATCATTACTGTTCCTCGTGAATCCGAGGGACATTTTCTGGTGTTTGCAACGAAGCATGGAATCGTTAAAAAATCGGAATTATCTGAATATAAAAACATGAGACAAAATGGTCTTAAGGCAATTAAGGTCGTTGATGGTGATGAAATTCTTGCCGTTAGAATAACTGATGGAAATAAAGACGTACTTTTAGCATCTTCTGCAGGGAAATCTATTCGCTTTCATGAAGATGAGTGTCGCGCTCAGGGACGGGTCTCTCAAGGTGTTAAGGGCATGAGTTTGGATGAAACAGAAGTCGTCATCGGTATGGAAATTATTGATGATAAATCAGAAATTCTAACTGTGACATCTCGAGGTTACGGCAAGCGTTCGGCAGCCGAGGAATATCGTAAGCAATCCCGAGGCGGTAAAGGTATTCTTGCCATGAAACTTACTGAAAAAACGGGTGAAATCATGGCCATTCTACCGGTAACTGATAAGGATGACTTAATGATCATCACTGATAAGGGCCAGGTCATCAGAACAAAAATATCGGGAATATCACTTCTTGGCCGAAATACTCAGGGAGTGCGTTTAATTAACGTTAAGCCAGACGAAAAAGTTGTAGCTGTTGAAAAAATTGCTGAATCAGAGGAAGATAGCTCTAATCATGGTGAATCCTCTGAGAATCCTGTTCAATAAAATTTCTATTTTGATTTACGTCCTGGGGTTGAGTTCTTGTGACTTTACCTCAGGGCTCAATCAAGACATTTTAACTGCTCAAAAGTATGTTGATAATCAGGAATTTTCAAAAGCTGTAGAGCTTTATCAAAGAGTGCTCAAAAAAAATCCATCGAAACTCATAAAAACCAAGATTAACTACCAGTTAGCAGAAATTTACTACTTATATCTGGATGAGCAGGTGAAGGCGCTGAAGTATTATAAATTTATAGTGGATAATGTCGATGATCCCCTATGGCAGGTAAAATCACTCGAGAAGATGGCAGATATTAATTTTAGCTTTGCTAAAAACTTTACCGAGTCAATTCATGCCTACCAGATGCTGATGCAGTTTAAGCCAAAGTTAAAAAATTTCGATTATTATTACCTCCGAGTCGGGGAATCTTACTTTGAGATGGGGCGATATAAAAAGGCCCGTGACATTTTTAATCAAATTTTAAACCAACCTACCAATCCCTACTACATTGAGGCTTTTAACCAAATGGGTCTCATTGAGTTTTACAACAAGAATTGGGATAAGGCAGTTGAGTACTGGATGGAGTATTTAAAGCGAGAGCGAAGAAAGGATCAAATCGTTAAAGTTAAATTCCTTATCGCTAATGCTTATGAATCAAACGAAAAGCTTAAAGAGGCGTACAATATCTATTATTCGCTCCTTCCTTCTTACCCCAATCCAGAGGTTTTAAAGGCTCGATTAAAATCTCTTTATGCTCGTCGAGTAGCGAGAAAACGTTAGACCAAAAGTTTAAATTACTTTATCTTATTTAAAAATATTTTTGATGGTGGTTTTCTGTGTCCAGTTGGAAAAAAGCTCTCGCCATTGCATTGGGATTGCCTTCAACAATGTTGGGGATTTTTTTTAGTTTTCAAGAACTTGTAAAACTAAAAGTGATCTCTCAGGGTATGGCACAGGTCGTATTGCTCGCCGTAGTGGTTTTAATGTTAATTAAAATGATTCAGGTTTCATGGAAAAAAAAGAAATAGACAAAAAATTTTATATACTCTCTGCTGTTAACCTTATCCCAGTATTCATCCTGGGTGGAGGACTGACTATTGATTCGGGAGTTTTGGCCGTTGCCCTTTTGGTTCTAGTCATGAATCACGCGATTTTGGTGAAAATTGTAAAATCGGTGACAATGTCGGCGAGTGGTAATGGCAGTGGAGATGCATCGCGACAAATGGCAAGGATTTTAATACTTATGTTTATAAAATTCGCCCTGCTCTTCGGTTTAATAGGAACGGTCTACTTTTATAAGAAAGAACTCATTACAAAACTCTTCTTAATCATCTTTTTCCAATTGATAATTCAGATCTTAAGTATTAAAAACAACTATCAAAATAGTTAAGGCATATATATGAAAGTTCTAGGTTTAATTGGCTTAATCTTCTCTCAAAGTGCTTTGGCATCAGGGGGCTTCAATTTTTTTACCCTTGCTTCAGATGCCTCACATATTCAACCCCATGTCCTCGCACTAGTTGCAGGATCATTGGTTTTAATCATTATTGGGGTGGTCTATCGCGCCCAACTTTCGACGGCAAAGAACTATATCATTCCAGACAGAGGTATTTCTGCTAGAAACCTCGTCGAAGCTTTAGGCCAATCGATGTACGGAACTGCTAAAACCGTGATGGGCGAAGCATCTGCTAAAAAATACTTTTCTTACATTATTTTTGTTTTTTTCTTCATTCTCATAAATAATTTGATTGGTATTATTCCTGGTTCAATGTCGGCAAATCAAAATCTTAACACTACACTTGCCCTCGGTATTTTCACTTTTATTTATTTTAACTATCAGGGTATTCGAGCTGTTGGATTCATTAGCTATATGAAGCACTTTGCAGGCCCAATGCCTGCTCTTGCTCTTTTGATTTTTCCAATTGAGATTATTTCGGTTTCTGTGAGACCATTGTCACTTGCACTACGTTTACGTGGTAATATGGATGGAGATCACCTGATTCTTGGTATTTTCTCTGAACTCGTTCCTTACATTGTACCCATTCCATTCTATGCGATGGGTATTTTTGTCGGATTTCTACAAGCGTTCGTATTTACGTTATTAACAATGATCTATATTGGTATGGCCACTGCTCATCACGATCATGATGAACATGAGCATCACTAATAAGATTTAGACTTTTTTTTTACAAAGGAAAAAAAATGGAAAACACTACTGCTTTCGTTGTTCTTGCTGCTGCTATCGCTTTCGCTTCTGCTGTTATCGGTGGAACTATGGCGCAAGGTAAGGCCGCTTCAGTTGCTCTTGAAGGTATCGCTCGTAACCCAGCTGCTGCAGAAAAACTTCAGACTCCAATGATTCTTGCTCTTGCTCTTATTGAGTCTCTTGTTCTTTTCGGTTTCGGTATCGCTTTCCTTATCCTTCAGAAAGCTGCTTAATTTTTTAATTAAGATTTTTTCTATAAGAGGGCCCGTTTTAACGGGCCCTTCTTATTTTTGTGTCTTTAAAAGTTTTGAAAGATATCTTCCGGTGTGCGAGTTCTTAACCTTTGAAATCGTTTCAGGGGTTCCCTCTGCAACGATAAGTCCCCCACCTTTGCCTCCCTCGGGGCCGAGGTCAATCACCCAGTCAGCAGTTTTGATTACATCTAAATTATGCTCGATAATCAGTAGTGAATGGCCTTGCTCAACTAACTTAGCGAGTGCTTTAAGAAGAATATTTATGTCTTCAAAGTGTAGGCCAGTCGTTGGTTCGTCTAGAACATAAAGAGTCGAGCCCTTGACCGATTTTGACAGCTCACGCGATAGTTTTAATCTTTGTGCCTCTCCACCGGAAAGTGTCGTAGCGGCCTGTCCTAATTTGATGTAACCAAGTCCAACAGCATTTAAAACCTTAAGGGCGCGATTAACTTTTGGGTGATTTTCAAAAAATGGCTCCGCCTCTTCAATACTCATGGCAAGAACATCAGCTATATTTTTTCCCCGATAAAGAATAGAGAGAGTTTCATCATTATAGCGTGATCCCCGGCACTGAGAACAGGTGACATAAACGTCGGGTAAAAAATGCATCTCGATTTTAAGCATTCCGTTACCTTCGCAGGTTTCACATCGTCCACCCTTAACATTAAAA
>CAXNNO010000002.1:0-24293 GCA_964203555.1 Bacteriovoracales bacterium | reverse complement strand
ATTTTATTGTCACAATCAGCAAAAACTAGACGGGTGTATCGTTTATAGTCGGTTCATGGAGATGAAGCGGGTTAAATGTAACCGAAATGTGCAGGTTCTATACGATTTGGCTGATTTGCTCAAAAGAGAATGGACCCCGATGTTTCATTTTAAAATTACTAAAAAGTACTTAAATTTTAATGACTTGCAGGTCGCAAATGGACATCGGGGATAAAAGGCAAAAAGATATTGTCAAAAAACTATACAAATAAATGCTGCCCTTATTCTGTCATGGGAACTTTTTTAAGATAATCATTATGAGAGGATCGAAAACGCTTGAGTGCAATGACAACCAGGTCAGCAACTGGCATCCCTGTGTTCCTAGACATCGTTTCAAAGTCCTCGGCTACATCTTTTTCTATTTTTAGCGTAACTTCTTTTAAATCACCTTCATTATGCTTTTGCGACTTCATTCATGTCCCCTATCTGAAATTTATAAAAATATAACTTTTTTTTCGTTTTTGGTCATCATCATTTGAAACTCAACCTCCCACCTGTTGCATGGCCACAATCTTTAATGCTCCCTTTTTTCGGAGGCTTACAAGGGCGGTAGTAATTTCATGGTCCAGAAGCTCACAGTGCTGGTACAGATCATGAGGATTATTCCATTCGCTAAGTGATTTAAGCACTTCAAATTCATGAGGCGTTACCGGGAGGCTGTCCTCAATGAATTCTGCATCAATAAGGATTTTTATATTTTCGGGCGGTCTCATTTTCATCGATTCGCGGTATTGCTTCAAAATATCTGTCATCTTGTTTTTAATGACTCCAAATGGATAATGAATTTGGCGTTCTTTTTCATCAACGATCTCCGGCTCCACAACATAATCGAAAGACTGTAATGAGTATTCTTGAATGATGAGCTGGTAAAACGCCTTGAGACCTGTCGAGCGATTAAAAACAACCTGAATAACGTCCCCATTAATAAATAAAATGTGGCCCAGAAATTGGCGATTTAAGCTCGAGAGGATGTTCACTTTTCCAGTGAACTCAACGGAGATTTGCTCCTCAATGACTCCAAGAACTTTGGATTCCATGGGTGATCCTACTTATTGAATCCAAAAATCTTTGACATAATTCCTGCCTTCGGTTGAATCGGAGCGAGATTTGGATTAAAAAAGGCTTCTATTCTCTCACAAACTGAAATGTAGGCATTCCATACTGGGCGATCTTTGAATTTATCCTGAGTCATATAGGGAATTCCATTATCCGAGCCGGTACGCAGGTCGATTTCCAGAGGAATCTGACCAATCATTTCAACATTAAGCTGTTCAACCGCTCGGGCCACACCACCTTCTCCGAAAATGTGATGCTCTGTTCCGCAGTTGTTGCAAATAAACGAGGTCATATTTTCAACCATACCTATAACGGGTAGGTTCATTTTTTTGAACATCTCCACACCCTTCTTTGCATCCAAGAGAGCTATGTCCTGGGGAGTGGAAATCACGATCGCCCCATCAACATGAGAATTCTGAATCATAGATAACTGAATATCGCCGGTACCAGGGGGAAGATCGATTAAAAGATAATCAGTGCCGGTCCAATCAACATCAAAAAGAAATTGATTAAGTACACCACCAAGCATCGGCCCACGCCAGATTACTGGATCCTGTTCGTTGATGAAAAATCCAAAACTCATAAACTTAATACCAAATGACTCCACAGGAATGATCTTCCTGTCTGAATTGGAACGAGGTTTTTCATCTCGCTTACCAAAAATCATCGGCAATGAGGGTCCATAAATATCTGCATCAATAATTCCAACTTTAAATCCCTTGCGTGCCAAAGTAACAGCAAGATTGGCAGTAAAAGTTGATTTTCCAACACCGCCTTTGCCGGACCCAATAGCAAGGATCTTACCAACTCCCGGAACCGGTTTTTTGTTGCCTACAGTTCCGTGCCCGGCCTTAATTTCCGCTGGACGAGTCTGTTCAGGGGCCGCCGCCGGAGTGCTGGATTGTTGATCTAGTGCTTTAAAAACATCCTGAGATTGGGAAGATGTTGTTTTTATCAAGATGTTTTCAATTCCAACTAATTCAGACAGGGATTTTTGAATCGCTGTTTCGATGAGCCTCTTTTCTGAAGGCGAAATACCATCACGGTTGTATTCAGCAACAAGCTTATCTCCCTCCATAATCACACGTTGCCATCTTTTTTCTTCTGCAAACGTTGCTCCAGTGGCGGGATTCTTAATTAAATTCAAATGGTCTTTGATTTTATCCAACATAATGATTATCCGAGTATTTTAGTTAATAAGGGTTTGTTATTTCCGGGTAGCAGAAATATCGTTCTCATTTTATGATTCTATATAAACCTTGAATAGGACTAAAGCATTGGCATTTTATAAACGAACCATTTTTTTGATAAATCCGGCATTCCAGCTAAAATTCAGCTTAATTGCATGCTCTTTTATCCTTATTTCTACGATGATTTATCCATTCATCATTATGGATTTTTTCCATATTCTAAAGACCCAGGTCCCAAGTATTGAGGAAAACTTTTCGAATGTACAAAATAATCTTATTTTCTACATGATTCTTATCCAAGTCGTTATTGTTTTACTCGTGTTTGTTGTGTTCATCTTTTTTACTCATAAAATAGCTGGTCCTTTATATAAGTTAAATAAACACCTCGAAGGGATTAGAGAGGGTGGGCCAGTAGCGCCTTTAACTTTTAGAAACGGGGATTACTTTCATGATGTTGCGGAAGAGGTAAATCTTTTTTTGGAAATGATTAATCAGAACCAGCAGAGAGACTTTGAATATAACGAGGAAATTGCTAAATACATTAATAATCTCGCCAATGTGCTCCCGGAGGATAAGAAACCGGTAATGAGCGAGATTTCTCGTCGGTTAATGGATATTAAAACTCGCTATAATCACCCATAATCCGTGTAAAAAATAAAATAAATGTTATACTAAAAACTCATCTTCCATGAGGGAGGGTGATCCCAATCGAGAGCATGCACCTTTTCTTATTTTTGTTTTTATTCATGTCGACTATCGTTTCTGCTTCCCAGAAAAATCCAGGGATGCCAGAAATTTGGAATAGTGAGAAGCTTCAGCTTTCTAAAAGCGAGCACGTCATTGCCGAACAGCTCGTGAACATGCTTAAATTCACCGACAAGGGCTATGTTAATAAAGAAGTTCTTTCAAAAGTTTTACGAGACACGAGTAAATCCAAAATTTTTTCTAACTTTTTACCCTGGCTAAAAGAAATTCAAGAGATTTCCAGGCTGTCAGACACACCGGCATTCCTTGTCTATTGTCGAAAATATATTGAGAACAATCAGATCTTACCTATAGAGAGATTGCTGCGAAAAAGAGCAGGGAATTACTGCCGTGAAAGAGCACTTGAATCAATTGGACGCGACATCGAAAAAACTCAAACCATCGGTGAAGATTCATCTTTATTTATCCAGCAAAATCTAAAATTTTATCTTACCAAAAAGAACAAGAAAAACTTCGCTTTTTTTCTGCAGTCCCAACTCACACGCCCTGAGATTTTGAAGAAAATTTCTCATGAAGTAACAAGTTACAGTGTCCGAAATGAAATTGTCCCCTCGCAGGAAGTCCTGAAAGATATCGTGATTAATGAGCAGATCACGCGGCTAATTCAAGACAAGGGTTTCAATCCTCTTCAACATCAGAATGTCTTTTACGCTGAGTATGGGAAGCTTATTGAGCAGGGTTATAGACTTTTAGATTCCAGGCCTTCAGAAGATAAAGTCACAGAACAGTTTAATTTTCTTAAAAATTATTTCGAATTGAATCAAGATCATCTGCCAGTGGGACTTTGTCTTACCAGAATGAATGACTTTGCCAAGTCTACGTTCAGGAACGGGTATAAAAATTTATCTCGAAACATTTTTAAATTCATCATCAAAAAAAACAATAAGGAAATCATCGAGGACGCACTCTTTTTTTATCTTTGGACCCATCTCTTCCATAATGAATATAAGGACGCCCAGAAACTCGCCAATCAGTTTGGTCTCATTAAAAATAGTAAGAGCATTGTTGATTCTCGACTCAAGTTCTGGATTGGAGTGATTCATGAAGAGCTTGATGAAACGAATGAAGCGATAACGATCTACGAAGATATCATCCTCAATAATCCTTTAAGTTTTTATGGGATCATGGCGAACAAAAAACTTCAAAAGCTCAAACCCGACTCCCATGCCGTTCCTTTTTACAGTTCAAATTCATTACAAGAAACCCGTCCACCCATTCTCAATCTTAAAGATTTTGACGAAGATCATCTCTCATCTCTGTTGCGACTAAAGGCATGGGCAATGATTGATTCGAACAAGCTCATTAAACTTGAACTCAAGCGTCTCAATAACCACAGCCTCCCGATAATACTGAGTAAAAATCCCGTTATTCAACAATTAAGTTTAAAGTCTGATTTGCATTTACTTCATTCCAAAATCATTCAAGGTTCTCAAAATTATCTTGCAACCTTTCGCTATCTTTATAGCGTGCTGGAGAAAAAAGAAGTTATTTTTAATCGGCAATTACTTGAAATTCTCTACCCACGTCCTTATCTGGATACTTTAACGAGGACACTAAAGGGTAAAGACTTGGACCCTATAGTGGTGCTGTCGCTTATAAGGCAGGAATCAGTCTTTAATCCCATGGCCCGTTCGCCAGTTGGGGCGCGGGGCCTTATGCAGCTCATGCCGACAACTGCAAAGCGCTTTCGTCACAGTATTAAAGAACACCAACTCCATACACCCGGCCTCAATATTGAGATCGGAATAAAGTATTTTAACAACTTAATGAAGCGCTATGATGGAAATCTCGTCTATGTTTTGTCCGCTTATAATGCCGGTGAATCCAGAGTTGAGAAATGGAAAAACCTCTATTTTGATACAGATGAAACTATTTTAAAAAATATTGAAGCAATTCCTTTCCTTGAAACAAGAAACTACGTCAAGTTGATCTTTCGTAATATTTATTTTTATAAGCTTCTTATTGAGAAAAAAGAACCCGTTATTGATCCAAGAGAGGCGAATAAAATTTTCGATATTTATCTTGGTTTCAATAAATAACTCGCTTCCCACATCACGGGACAGGGAAGCGAATTATAATAAAGAGATTAAACGTTGAATTTAAAGTGAATGACATCGCCATCTTTAACTTCGTACTCCTTGCCTTCCATACGAAATTTTCCGGCCTCTTTAACTTTTGCCTCTGATCCCAATGTAAACAGGTCATTACAGTGATAAATTTCCGCTTTGATAAATCCTCGTTCAAAATCAGAGTGAATAACACCGGCCGCCTGAGGGGCCTTGGCACCCTTGGGAAAAGTCCAGGCACGAACTTCTTTAACACCGGCAGTGAAATAAGTTTTCATATCCAACATTTCGTAACCAGCACGGATCATTTTTGAGAGTCCGGATTCCTCGATTCCTATATCTTTAAGAAAAGTTTCTTTTTCCTCTTTCGATTCAAGGGCAGCAATTTCAGATTCAATTTTTCCACAAATGGTTATGACCTGAGACCCTTCTTTGGCAGCAATTTCTTTTACTTTTTTTACGTGTTCGTTTTCTTCGGCGATATTCGCCTCGTCCACGTTACACACATAGAGCATTTTCTTCATGGTAATAAGATGAATATCAGAAATCGCCTCTACCTCATCTGCGTCTAGGGGTAGCGACCGGGCAGGCAGGCCAGACTCAAGTGTTTTTACCAAACGCTCTAAAATGGGCTTCGAGATTTGTGCCTTCTGCTGAACTTTTTTATCTTGAGACTTTAAATACTTATCTAAAGTTTGAATTCTCTTTGTGACTGATTCAAGATCGTCAAGGTCTAATTCAATGTTGATGATTTCGATATCTGAAACAGGATCAACCTTCCCTGCAACATGAATTATATCTGAGTCTTCAAAACAGCGCACTACATGACAAATGGCCCCAACCTGTCTGATGTGACCGAGAAATTGGTTTCCGAGACCCTCTCCCTTTGATGCACCCTTGACTAGACCAGCGATATCGACAAATTCTGTAATGGCGGGAATAACCTTTTCAGGGCCGACAATTTTAGAAATTTTATCTAATCTTTCATCTGGAACATGGACCACGCCAACATTTGGTTCAATTGTACAAAAGGGATAATTGGCAGCTTCAGCAGGCGCTGAAGTCAGGGCCGAGAAAATTGTCGACTTGCCCACATTTGGTAGACCTACAATCCCACAATTCATACCCATAAATTCTCCTCTTAACTTAAAAGATTCTTCTTATTATAAATTCCAACTTTTCCTAAACCATCTACCATAGCGGTTAGGAGGGGGTCATGCAATTTCTGGAGCAATAAAGGCAATTGTATTCGTTCGTCTCCGCCAAATGGGCCTAAAACCCAGTTTGAAACATCCCCATGGGGCGGACGACCAATTCCAATCCGCATTCGGGCAAACTGATCTGTACCGAGACAGGCCACGATTGATTTCAACCCATTATGGCCAGCAAGCCCTCCACCCATCTTAAAATGGATCTGGCCGAATGAGAGATCCAGCTCGTCGTGGATAACTAATATTTGAGACGGGTTAATTTTATAAAAAGCGGCAAAAGGGCGTACACACTCACCTGATAAATTCATAAAGGTCTGTGGTTTCAGAGCATAGAACTTTTGGTCTTTGAGTTGGGCCTCGGCATAAACTCCCTTGAATTTAGATTTCCACGTGGCATTTCCAAAAAGCGGAAAATCATCAAGAAGCATCCAACCAATATTATGCCGTGTTTCGGCATACTGGGGACCTGGATTTCCTAATCCAACAACAAGTTCAAACATATCAAATGAAGAGGGAGCTAACCGAATCGTGGTTAAACGTTCGATGAATGGCCTTGGCAAGAATATCTGCAGTTGTAACGACCTTGATTTTGTCTAATTTTCTGGCCTCATCGGACAAAGGAATTGTGTCCGTTACAATAACCGCATCGAGTTCCACGCATTCAGCAATCCGCTGAATGGCAGGGGCCGAAAATACCGGATGAGTCGCAGCTGCATAAATTTTCTTTGCACCATTTTTACGCAAGGCCTTGGCCGCTTGAACCAAAGTTCCAGCAGTATCAATGATATCATCTATAATAATGCAATCCTTACCACTAACTTCCCCAATAACATTCATGGCCTCAGCAACATTAGGCCCAGTCCTTCGCTTATCAATAAGGGCAAGATCAGCGTCCATTTTTTTTGCAAAATGACGAACTCGCTCAACCCCACCAGCATCTGGTGAAACAGTGATAAGATTACTTCTATCAAGATTTTTGTGTATATATTCAAAAAGCACGGGAGAAGCGAAGATATTATCAAATGGAATATTAAAGAAACCCTGAATCTGTCCTGCATGAAGATCCATAGTCACAACTCTAGAGCAACCTGCGATGGTCATCATGTCAGCAACTAGCTTAGCCGTTATTGGAGTTCTCGGTGCACTTTTTCGATCCTGTCTGGAATACCCATAATAGGGCACGACAGCCGTGATGGAATTGGCCGAAGCCCTTTTTAAAGCATCGACTGTTATAAGAAGCTCCATAAGATTCTCATTAACAGGTGCACAAGTGCTTTGGATGACAAAAACATCCGCACCACGAACGTTTTTTTCAATCTCACAGTAGACTTCACCATTGGCAAAACGTCTTAATTGAGGATTAACAAGTGGAACATCAAGAAATTCAGAGATTTTTTTTGAAAGCGTAGGATTTGAGGAACCAGAGACTAAAACCATTCGTCTCACTTGGAACTCCTGTGAAGATTTTTTCTTCAGGAAAAGGTGGTTGGGGTGGCAGGGTTCGAACCTGCGTATGGCAGAATCAAAATCTGCTGACTTACCACTTGTCGACACCCCAACAGAAACTTTATTTGTTCAAAGGACTATAAATGACCCTTTTCTTTTTTGCAAGCCATCCTTAAGAGCTTTAAATAATTTTTGACCGGGATAATTGGACACTCCTGTTGGGATTTCTTATAGTTTAAGGCTAGAATTTGTTATCGATTTTAAGGAGATAATGTGAACCATAAGTTGCGTTTGCTGAGTTTTGGATTTATTTCTACCCTGAGCATTAATTCTGCACTCGCCCTCCCCATTGATTGGACCGGAGTTTTTGGCGCAGACTCCCATATGCTTAGCAATACCTGTAGAACGACTGATGCCATCGGGGCAGCTGAAAAGCCACTTCCAGGTGATGGACCTAGAAATGGAACACAAGCTTTACGCAATGGTGACTGTGATGCTCATTTTCAAACTTACACTTTTCGCCTTAACCCTAACATCATAGTCAATGATGGTGTGTCTCTCAAAGGGGAGCTGTCAACGGGACATATTCGAGGTAATTTTGCCGGTTCGGATAGCGCCAACAATCAGGATGGTTCTGGAAATAATTCGTATTTTTTCACGACACCGGCCCAGAGAAGTGCCCTGAATGTTAATCAAATGTATATGGAAATGTACGCAGACACTGCTCTCATCAAAATTGGACGAATGTCTCGCCATTTTGGAACGGGAATGATCTTTGATAATGGCAGTGATGCCTGGGATCGCTTTGTTACAATCTATGACGGAATAGAAGCGGAAATGAAGATTGGAAACTTCAGCGTCATTCCTCACTATGCCAAAATTTCTAATAATAAAGAGACCACCGGCAATTCTGCACGTGAAGCTTCGGGCGCCCTTGATGTGAGAGAGCTTGGTGTCATCGCCAAGTATGATAATAAAAACCGGGACCTGGTTGCGACGGTTTTATATGCCAAGCGCTCCTCCGAGAGAGCGAATTCTCTTTATCATTCAACAACTCTGGACCCAAATAATATACCTCGTGGGAAAACTGAAGTCACAATCATCGAACCATTTGTTTCCAAGCGGTGGAATAAACTTCGTGTTGCTTTTGAAGCTTCTCTTCAAAGTGGAAATTATGGTGCGATTTATGCCGCTGACGAAAAATCTAATCTTTCCGCCCAGGCGTACATTACTGAAGCGAAGTATGAATTAAATCCCAAATGGGATCTTGGAATACTTGCCGGACAAGTTTCCGGGGATGATGGCTCCACCGGAAAATTTGAAGCAGCGTATTTACATCCGAACTTCCATATCGCCGACTTAATGTTTCGCTATAACTATTCCTCAATCAACGAAGGCGGCAAATCACTCTTTGATTCTTCAATCACTAATGCCCGTTTCTTCAAGTTTTATGGAAACCATAAAGCTGATAACTGGACATCGAAGGGCGCTTTTATTATGGCGAATGCTCTTGAAACTGCCCAAGTAGATAAGAAAGCTTATCACCACGAAGAAAACTATCGATACGATTCAACTCAAATTCAAAATGATTCTTACGGTTATGAATTTGACTTCGGATTTGATTATCGCTGGAACCCGAATGTTACGATCTCGGGTTATTACGCATATTGGAAGGTGGGGGAATTCTATGCCTTCACAAATAAGGCCGAAGAGCTTTCTCTTAGCAATGTTCATGGCGGGGGAGTCAGGGCCACGCTCGAATTTTAATCTTTATATTGTTCCCAGTTAACTGATGATCAATTTTTATAAAATAGTCCCATCTTTTGGGACTATTTTATTTTTACGCAGCAATAACTCGACGAGGATAAGGATAAGGATAAATGCGAAGAATAAACTCTTCTTCTTTCTGGTCCATCTTAAACTGAGTTTCTCGTTTTCTTACACCAAAAACTTCCTCGAAATTTAAAATTTTATTCGTTAAACCCAGATACATTCCTGATGACCATTCGTGTGCGTGCGGATCAAATCTAATTCATCGGTTGTTTTAGTCATGAGGGCAGTTTTCTGCAAGCTAATAGCTCACGAATTGAAAGCACAAGACTTTGAAAAAAGAATGAAAAAACGCCATTAGAAAGGAAGAAAATTCCGGAAACTATCCTCAGCTAACGGCGCACAATTTACCATGTATTTCCATACATCGAGTAACCCCCATACGCCTGAGGCGCCTGGTTCCAATATCCATTACCTTGAGCAGGTTGCTGATACCCACCGTAAGGATTTTGGGCACCACCCCCACCCCAATTGAAATTATAGGGGCCTTGATTTCCATAAGGATTATAGTTTTGTGTCCCAAAGGATTGTTGACCTAGGTAGGGTTGTTGATAGTTTCCATACGGAGACTGCTGCGTGAACATATTATTATTTTGGTAGGGATTGATTGGGTTTTGATATTGTTGCGGCGTCATTGATGCCTGTTGCTGATAGCCCTGCGGAATCATCTGACCGGGAACGGGGGAAGACTGATTATAATTAAATGAATAAGTTCCAGTGTCTTCAATAGAACGATTGGGGCCTGGAACAACTGTGGTATCTTCAGGGGCAGGAACCGAAACAGGATCACTGGAGGGAGTTTCACCATTTTGTGTCGCTACATATCGTCTCCCTTGTGCCTCTAGCTCGCTATATTCCTTGGCCTGAGTCCCATATTCTCCTGATCTCTCCTCGTCGACTTTATTATAGTGTTCAAGAACCGCTTGAAGTTCTTTTATCCGATCCAGTGATTCCTGAATGCATTTTTGACTATTTCTCCAATAACGGTAGCAATATCCATTCGGTTGCTGGATGCGCTGATATTCAGTCTGAATCTCTTCGGTAAAATTTTTACTTCTTGTTTGAATGTTATTTTTCATTCTCTGAGAGAGGTTTGAGTAGTACTGTGCCTTACCGGTCGACTGACCTGTACGGTAATCGTATTTCTCTTTCTCTTTCTCCAATGTTTCGGCAAAAGTCGCTTTGCCCCTTGCAATCCTTTGGGCCGCCACAGAAGGAGTTATTACAATATTTTCCTGCTTCGCTCCCAGACGCTGATGATTTTCAATAACTAATTTCATAGAATTGAGTTTTTCGGCATCGTCAAATCGTCCATCCTGAACAAGCTTCATCGTGTGTGTAGATAGAAAATAGGGTTTTTTTCCGAGTGCTGAAATTTGAGCAAGAACTGAAGTTA
This sequence comes from Bacteriovoracales bacterium, assembly GCA_964203555.1. Taxonomy (GTDB): domain Bacteria; phylum Bdellovibrionota; class Bacteriovoracia; order Bacteriovoracales; family Bacteriovoracaceae; genus Peredibacter. Next base: position 13,294 of record CAXNNO010000002.1, on the reverse strand, counting down.
ACTCTGCTTGTTTTGCCAATTTCGCTTCTCCTTCAAGATCCAACATCTGTTCATATAATGAGCGCGCAAGTTCTGCCTTGGGTTGAACGATATATCGATCAAAATCAGAGAGAACTTTTAAATCTTCATCCGTGTATTTCCCAGATGTCATCGCTGAGGATGATTTTTCTGCTGCTTGAAGTATTAACCGATCTCTGATTTCGCTTAATTCGATGGAGTAATTTTCATATTTTTCGATGAAATCCGAAAGTTTCGAATATTCATCAAAGGTACATCCTTTAAGTTTGTTGGCCTCAGCATCTAACCTGTTTTTTTCTGCGTCCTCATAAGTTAGAAGAGATCTTATTTGCGGATGGGCGGCTTCATAATGATCACATGCCTGAACATGCTCAAATTTTCCGTATTTTGCCTTGATTAAACTGCTTGATGGGCCATGGGAGAGAAAAAAAAGATTTCCTGATTCATCAACTCCATCAAATCTCTCGTTTACTTGAGAACTGTAAATTGCTCCCGGAACGACTTTGTCATCAACGATCACGCCTGATTTTTGAAGACACTCATCAAAGCCTTTCAGTGTTGGCTTTAGGACCATGGTTTCATGTTTTACAAACTGACCATTTTCTACGCGTGCAACTTTGTACTTACATCCGTCCGGTGAACAATCCTCACCTTCCTTGAGTTTTACTTCAATGGCGTAGGCCTTAACGCCCTCGATCTCAGGTTTTTTCAATGTCCAGGAAAGCATTGATGAGCAGTTTGAAATCATATCTGCCGAAGTTATTGAAAGCTTTCCCTTACGTTGATCATGAATGACATTAAGTTGGGCGTCCTTTTCTTGAATTAAAGAAGACACGTAGGCCAGAGGCAATGAAGTTTGATCATCCTCCATACAGGCCTGGGAACCGGAAGAAATTGAACTTGAGGAAGGTTTCACTTCGGGTTTTGAAGTTGAGACCGAGCTTGAGGCGCCAGGAGAACCCTGACCATCTAATCCCCCCTGATGCTGATTCAAAGAACCCAGAACTGAGCCTGCATATGATGGCAAAGTTAAAAGGGACAGGATGAGAACTGGTATCTTTTTCATAATATCCTCAAAGCGGAAGTTCAGTCTTCTCTGTCTCTGTTCGGAATTCATACCTTAAAACTTAAGAACTTAGATCAAGCTGTAAGGGTCGATATCAATTTTGTAGGTAATCGAACTCTGGGCTTTGTAGTTCATTTCGAAGGATTTCAGAAGGTTGTGAAGCTGGGATATATCTTCGGACTTTATTAACATTGACCAAGTAAATTGATTGGATTTCTTTTCTATATGCGCCGGACGCGGGCCAAGGATCGAGACACCTTGAAAATGCCGGGCAATGAGGCCCTTCATTAATCCACCGGCATGTTCGGTTACATGAGTGATTAAGCGATCCTGAAAACGCGATGAAAAATGCAACATTGCCAGGCGCTTAAAAGGGGGACATTCACAAAGTTTTCTTATTTCCAATTCGTCCTGATAAAACTGATGAAAATCGTGATTTTTTACAATTTGAAATAAACTATTATCCGGATTGAGTGTTTGAATGAGAACCTTACCATCCTGAGAATATCTTCCCGCTCTTCCAGCGACTTGAGTAAGAGTCTGGTAAACCCTTTCGGATGAACGAAAATCAGGAAAATTCAGCTGACTATCAATTCCGAGAATTAAAACCAATTTCACTTTCTCAAAGTTGTGACCTTTGGAAAGCATTTGAGTCCCAACCATCAAATCAATTTTTCCCGTATGAAAATCATCAAGTCTTTTTTCAAGTTGTTTAAAGTTTTTTATCTCATCTCGGTCAAAGCGTTCAATGCGCTTATCCGGAAAAATTTTTACTAAAACCTCCTGAACTTTCTCTGTTCCAAAACCCTTATGAGATAGAGTCAGGCAACCGCAGCCCGGACACTGTCCCGGTAGTGGTTCTTTGTATTCACAATGGTGGCAAGCAAGGAGATTTTTTCTTTTATAATAGCGGAGTGTAACGGAGCAGTTGGGGCAATTAAACTGATGTCCACACCCTCGGCACTGAAGATAGCTGGCAAATCCCAGTCGATTCACAAAAACAAGAACCTGCTCACCACGAAACAGTGCCTCTTTAATCGATTCAATCGATGGTGGAACTAAGGGCCAGATATCATCCTCTTTTCCTGACTTGTCCCTAGCATCAATTAGGCGAATTTCTGGCAGAAAAGCATCCCCGGCCCTTTCTTTCATTTCAAAAAGACCCTGATGAGCGTGATGAAAATGAGAGTAAGATTCAACACTCGGAGTGGCAGACCCCATCACAATCGGAATATCTAAAAGCTGTGCCTTTTTCGAAGCAACATCTCGTGCATTGTAGGGACACCGATCATCTTGCTTGAAAGAAGTGTCGTGTTCCTCGTCAATGATAATGAGACCCAAATTTGAAACGGGTATAAACACTGCACTTCTCACTCCTAAAATCAGTGCACCTTTATCCATACTTCGAGCACTCATCCATATCTGATATTTTTGAGAATCTGCTAACTCTGAGTGGTAAGAAAGAATCTGAGCATCAAGGTAGCGAGCAAAAGTTGAAACAAACTGAGGTGTCAGGTTTATTTCGGGCAGTAAAAAAAGTACACTTTTACCTTTTTCTAAAGTGCTCTTGATCAAATCCAGATAGACAGCAGTTTTACCACTTCCTGTTACGCCGTGAACCAGATACCTGTTAAAGACATCCATGGTATTTTTAATCGATTGAACAATACTTTTCTGGATCGGATTAGGGACGAATTCCAAAGGTTTTCCCTGTCCATAAATTTCGTCCAGAGTACGGGGTCTTTTCAGATGGTTTGGTAAGCAATCAAAAATCAGCTGACCCAAAGGATAGTGATAATATTGGGACATCCATTCGAAGAGTTTAATTTCTGTTTCTTCAAGTTTCCAATTGGGCAATATGGATATTATTTTTTTAATTTTATCGATAGGAGCATCTTTAAAATCCTGTGAATCAGTCTCATCAGTGCTTAATACACAGCCGAGTTCGGTTCGATTTCTAAGTGGGACTTCAACCACTTGCCCACGAATAAGTGGACCCTCATAAAAATATAACAGGCCATTATTTTTAAGGGGGTAGTTAACTGCAATTCTGGCAACGTTCATTAAAGAAGAAACTCAGGTCTAGGACTTGGAGTATCTTTACCTTTTAAAATCTGATCCCAGTTTTTTAATCGGCGTAAAAGGTCTTCCTCTCTTTCTATGTAATGCCTAAGTCCGGTTACTTCAATTTGGTATTGTTGGCCTGAAAGGGTTTTAATCATCACGAATCGTGGAAACAAGTGACTTCCATTTGCAAGCCAGTAATCCAGGAAGCTAATGTCATAATCACCGGCTGTAGATTTATACTTTATTTTTTTTAGATCTCTGTCTTTGTAAGAAAAAATGGCTTCAAAAGGTCCCGCTTCCACCATCCAGACCATTTCACCCTCATCCTTACTCAGTTTAACTTGCTTGGTGTCGGTATACATTGAATCCCCCATGATCGCCTGAACTCTTTCACGAGCGGCAATGTCCTGAGGTTGAAGGGGGTTTAGTTCACTTTTTTTCGCCATTCGACTTTTGTTTATCGTGACAAGATATCTCTTGTAGTCAGCAAGAAGTTCTACTTTTTCCCGATTGATAATTTCATTATTAAGTTTAAGTGGAATACCCAAAGACTTCAGGTAATTAACGATATGTGCGCCATTGTTAAAGACCATCGAATTTAATAAACCGAAGAAAATGCCTTTTTCTGAAGCCTCAATTTCAGGCCTGAAAGTAAAAGCATTGAGATTTGGATAGTAAATTTTCCCCACTAACGAATTTTCCGAATAACTCTCATTCTTATATCTTGCCTGGGAAACCTTCAGGCCTTCTGCGGTTTTTGTAAAAAAAACCTTATAATAATCTGTTTCATTCTCATCTTTTAATAACGAAACATCTTGCACTGAATCCGATGACTTTTCTTCGACTTTGATTCTTTTCACACTCATCGTGAGAGTCACCCCATTGGCCGTAACATCTGCATTGGCGCCGTGGCGAAAAAGTGATTCAACCGTAGGCACGTAGGCCTCACTGGAAAAGCTTATAAAAAGAAGAATGAGTACTTTCATCATAGTGAGATTCCGTTTTTGACAAGTCTGTCTTTAAGTGAAAGTAAAAATTTATCACGAATTTCCGGATCCTTCAGGGCAAAATCGATGGTGGCATCTAAATAGCCGAAGACATTACCGGTATCATATCTTTCACCCTCAAACTTATAGGCAAAAACATCTTTTGTTTGACACAAAACATTGATTGCATCGGTCAACTGATATTCATTGCCTGCTCCGCGTGGAATAGTTTCCAGGATTTTGAATATTTCGGGTGTCAGAACATATCTTCCAGGAGTAGCAAGGTTTGTTGGTGCATCTTCGGGCTTCGGTTTTTCCACCATCCCAGTCATACGCAAAGTTTTTTCATCAATAATCTCACCCTTTACTATTCCGTATTTGACCGTGTCGATCCTCGGAACTTCCATCACACCAATAACGCTCGCCCCATGATTGGCAATAGAAACGTCCATCAACTGGGCAATTGCGGGTTTATGATTCATAACTATATCGTCACCCAAAAGTACGGCAAAAGGCTCGTCTCCAATCATATTTTTTGCACATAAGACAGCATGGCCGAGACCGAGTTGCTCTTTTTGACGAACACTCGTGACATCCACCATCGAACCGATCTTTCGAATAAGTTCCAGCTCTTTTAATTTATTGTTTCTTTCAAGGAACGCCTCCAATTCCTGATTGCGGTCAAAATAATCCTCTACCGCAAACTTGCCGGAGGCGGTAACAAAAATGACCTGTTCAATACCTGCCTCGCAGGCCTCTTGAACAATGTAATGAATCATGGGCACATTTATGATCGGTATGATCTCTTTAGCAATTTCCTTGGTTGCGGGTAGAAAACGGGTGCCTTTACCTGCGATTGGGATGATGGCCTTTCTAATTTTCATAAATGTCCTTGTTTAAGAGAGATTTATTCTCTAAATTTTTCATTATGATGAAAGCAATAATCTTAACTGTCTTAATACTTATGGGCCATAATTCATGGGCCCAAATTCGTGAATTTCAAACAACTCGAATCATGTCAACCGCCGGGACTGGAGTTGCAAGCATCCTTTCTACCGAAGCTGCCATATTAAATCCAGCGGCCTCTGCCTTTTTTGAAGAATCTAGTTTTTCTTACCAATCTTACCGCACTACGCTGCAACAAAAGGCTGTTGTGCGCGATACAACTCCCGAGCCTTTTCCAGGCAACAACCGCTCACAAGGTCTTTTTTTATCTGATAATTCAGGGCCCATTAAAGGCGGCACGGCCTATATTACCCAAGAAGAAAATGATTTTGAAAGGCAACGCATGGTGCTGCATGGGGCGGCTCCTATGTCTCAGACCACTGCGGTTGGCGTTACTTACAGCTACATTCAGGACAGACGTCCACCGACGTTCAAGAAGCGTAACAAAACCCATCATCAGACTTCAATTGGTATAACCCATATTCTGGATCAAGATACAGTTCTTGCCGTTCTCATACTTGACCCAACTCGGACCACTCCGGGAGAAGAAAGGGCGTGGGCAGGCTTCCAATACACCTTGGCCGATCGGTTTACTCTACTAGGCGATGTTGGTGCAAGATATACCCGGGACGTTTCACAATATTACATTTGGCGTGCAGCGGTTCAAATGAACATTTTTAGTGATTTTTTTGTCCGGTTCGGTCAATTTTACGACAATGTCCAAAAATTCAAAGGCACTGGTTGGGGCATTGGATGGGTTGGCCCCCGCTTCGGTGTTGAATTTGCTCAAAAACATTCTGAACAATTTAAGTCAGGATATTATGTCTATGAGGGAGAACGCATCATGGATAGCTCCTTGTCTGCTGTGATAAAGTTCTAACCCTCTTCCTGTCTTTCACCGATAATCATTTCATGGCGGCGAGAAAAGATGGACGGCAAGCGCGCATGGATCGTGAGCGATTGCTTGTCCTCAAACACAAATTTGAACATCGGATTACGATTGCGAAATATGGCAAAGAATCCATGAAAAATGGCAATTACTCCAATGCCATCAGTAAATACATTGAATACCTTCAAGTCATGGCAGATGTAAAACGCCTCAGTGATTTTTACCAATTAACCCCTCATCACTTCGACCAGAAAAGAGATCTGACAGAAATGTTAATGATTAGTCATATCTTTCTTGAGATGGCCCGCATTTATGATGCCATTCCCAAGTTTGCAGAAGAGGCCCAGAGATGTTTGAATCAATTTGTGGCATTTTCTATTAATCAACCATACCAAGTAGTGAATTCTGAAATGGTTCGAAAATTAATTAAAAAAGGCTCCTACAAAAATGCAGAGGTTTTCAGACTGGCCTATTTGCAAATTTTTGTTCAATCCAAGAAATGCTACGTCGTCACTTTTTGCTTTGGGACTGATCATCAAACCACTCAGGATTTCCGTCAACTTAAAGAAGTCTTACTGGAAACCATCTGGGGTCGTGAACTCGTCAGAGTCTATTATCAGTATTCATCAACTGCTGTAGAACGTTGGGAGGGGAGTTTGTGGATGTCAATTTTTGCCAGCACCTTAATTAAACCATTTCTCGCTATATTCTCAAAAACCTTATTAAGGTTTATAATTAGATAATGCTCATTTTATCTAGATTAATTGTTAAGGAATGGTTCAAGGGCCTGATAGGTGCTGTGACCGTTCTGTTTCTTTTAATTTCTACCGATGATCTTATTAATGGCTTTCTTCAGGGAAAAGATGCCTCCCAGGTTTTTTTGGAATATTCTTTAAAAATGCCGGACCTAATGGGCAAGATGTTTCCCATTTGTTGCCTGGTGGCGAGCTTATTTTCCCTTAACAAACTCAAGGCCCATTCAGAACTAATTTCGATTCTCGCTGCGGGATTCTCTTTTGCGAGGATCTACTCCCTCATTAGCATTTGTGCACTAACCATGGTTGCGCTCCAATTTTTAAACCTTGGTTTCATTGAGCCATACGCAAATAAAATCAAGCGTCAGGAAATTCAAAAAAGCCGAAAGTCCGAAGGGAAATTTCTCACACGAAGCTCCGTAGAGGGTGGGAAATTTTGGTATAAATCTCAAAACTATTTCGCATCCTTTTCTTATTTTGATCGCAAAACAAAATCCCTCCAGGATCTCGAGATCTATTTTATTTCCCCTTCTCAGACCGGTCAAAAAATCATCATGGCGACAACCGCATACTATGTTAGAAAGGGTCAGTGGGATTTAAATCAAGTAACCGAATTATCGGGCCTCGACACGCCTGTTTTTCCAATGCAAACTGAAGTTCCCAATATGTCCTTAAGTCTTGAAGAGGAACCTGAAGACTTTGGTGAATTTGAGGCGGATCTGACCACCTTGAACTATTTTAAACTACTTACATTTATTACTCGCTTAAAGAAAACGGGCATCAATGTTGCTGAATATGAAATCCTTTTATTAAACAAACTTTTTCTCAGTCTTGTTTGCTTGGTTTTTTCTTTAATTCCGATTTCATCTATTTTTAATCCCAACCGCCGATCAAGTTCTTTTGGTAAAAATGTTGTTCTTACTTTATTCGTTACCGTCGTTTTTTGGGTACTTTACAGCTCGACCATGGCATTAGGAAATTCCGGAACCTTAAACCCCTGGTTAGCAACCGGAATTGTTCCTACCAGTTTCTTCATCATTGTCCTGGCCACCTACTGGAAAAATCGAAAACTCTCAGATTAAACAGCACTCGTCGCTTCATCTTGTTTGTGTTATAAAAACCACCATGAATATAGAAAAATATAAGCTCGCCGGAGATAAACTCCCGATCGTCACTTATCCAGATCAAATTCTTTCGGCAATTGCTTTACCAGTGACCGAATTTTCATCAAATCTTGAGCGTTTAGTCAAAAATATGCTCTTCACCATGTACCATGCACCTGGTATTGGACTCGCCGCACCCCAAGTCGGGGTTGGCCAAAGGGTTTTTGTGCTAGACGTTGATTATGAGCGTGAGGTTATCACCAACGCCGAAGGAAGAGATGAAGTCCGGATGTCTGACTTTAATCCTAAGGTTTTCATCAATCCGATTATTTCCGGAACCTCAGGCACGACCATTTATGAAGAAGGCTGTCTTTCAGTTCCCGGGGTTTACGAGGAAGTGAAACGCTTTAAATCTATTCATGTTAAATACCAAAATTTAAAAGGTGAACATCTCGAGCTTGAAGCCGATGATCTTTTCTCCATTTGTCTTCAACATGAAAACGATCATCTTGACGGCATTGTATTTATTGAGCGTTTAAGTAATCTCAAGAAAAATTTCTACAAGAAGAAAATGGCGAAAGAGAAAGTGAGATGAAAAAGTTTAGAGTTGCTTTTTGTGGTACTCCTGATTTTTCAGTTCCCACCTTGGATCTCTTAAGCAGTCATCCGCACATTGAACTTCTTAAAATTATATCCATGCCCGATCGACCGGCCGGGCGAGGAATGGAATTAAAATCCCCCGAAGTCGTCGAATTCGCAAAATCTAAAAAAATTTCTTTTTTTCAAACGGATAACATTAATAAAGAAGCAGAAATGCTTTTGGAACTCAAGGAACTTCAACTTGATTTTATTATTGTACTCGCTTTTGCTCAATTTCTCGGAAACGAAATGCTCAACATGGCCAAATTGGGTTGTTTTAATATTCACACATCCATTCTGCCAAAATACAGAGGTGCCGCTCCAATTCAGTACGCTCTGCTTAATGGAGATACAGAGACCGGCGTCTCCATTCAAAAGATGGTTAAAAAAATGGACGCCGGAGACCTCGTCCACTTTTATACTGTTAAAATTGCACCGACCGAAAATGGTGGCCAGCTTTACACCCGACTCAAATTTTTTGCTGCACTTTCTATGAATGATTTGATCCATAAGATTTTAAACAACGAAGTGACTTTCACAGCACAAAACGAAGACCATGTTTCTTTTGCTCCAACCTTAAAAAAAGAGGACGGTGCACTCAATTTCAAGGAGAAAACGGTCACTCAGATTCTGAATTTAATCAGGGCCCTAGACCCATGGCCAGGCACCTATTGTTTTTTAAACGGCAAGAGGCTAAAAGTTCTAGAGGCCGAAAAATACCATTCTCGATTTACCCCGGGGACAGCAAAAAACGATATGGGTTCGTTAGTGGTTGGGTGCCTGGATGCTTCGCTTCGCCTCACAATCGTTCAGCTGGAAGGCAAGAAGCCGTGCTCGGATCGTGAACTCTTAAATGGCATTAAAACAGAAATCAACTTGACCTGAATAAGGAAAACTATGTCAGTCGTTATCTCACCCAGTCTTCTTTCGGCAGATTTTCTGGAATTAAAAACAGAACTCGAAAGACTTAATCAAATTGACGACATTTGGCTTCATTTGGATATTATGGACTCTCATTTTGTTCCTAATCTCAGTTTTGGAGAACCAGTCTTAAAAAAAATCCAATCCGTTTGCAGACACAAACTAGATGCTCACTTCATGGTTACTGATCCTGATTTTTTTGCTGATGCCTTTAAAGATTTGGGCCTCCACAATTTTACCTTCCATTGGGAAGCTGTAACCCATCATGATCGCCTCATCTCTAAACTTAAAGCAATCTATCCTTCAGTCGGCATCTCACTGAATCCTTCTACTCCCCTGAACGTTGTTCCCGATTACATATGGGCGAAAGTTGATCTCGTGCTCTTGATGAGTGTCAACCCCGGCTTCGGTGGCCAGAGTTTTATCCCGGAAATTGTAGACAAGGTGATTCAGCTAGATCTCATCCGTCATCAAAATAACTTAAAGTTTCAGATCCAGATTGATGGCGGTATCACCGATCAAAATGCTGGTTATCTTATCCAGGCCGGTGCCAACAATCTCGTGGCCGGTTCTTTTATTTTCTCTGAACCCAATAAAGACTATCAAGGCCGTATTAATAAAATTCGTTAAGGTTTAATCATGTTAAATTTCACAAAAGCTAAACAATTTAATCTCACTGGCACTAATCTCACGCTAGAGGATTTAGCCTTTATTGCCAAGGCCAGACCTGGACAGGTGCAACTTCAAATTGAAGCTGGCGCTCTGGAAAAAATGATAAAATCACGTGAAGTCGTGCTCAATATCGTTAAAAAAGGGAAACCCGTTTACGGCATTAACACTGGCTTTGGTGCGCTGGCCTCAAAGCAAATTGCAGTCGAAGATTTAGAAAAACTCCAATACAATCTTATCCGTTCTCATTGCACCGGGGTTGGTCGCTCTTTTAGCCGCGAAATCACCCGTGCGATCATGCTTTCTCGCGCCAACTGTCTCATTCAGGGTTTCTCTGGAGTTACACCTGAAACGATTATGCTCCTTCTAGACTTTATTAATTTTGGAATCAATCCGGTCATTCCCGAAAAGGGATCGGTAGGCGCCTCTGGTGATCTTGCCCCTCTTTCTCATATTGCTCTCGCCTTGATTGGGGAGGGTGAGGTTGAATATGAAGGCAAGATTATGAAGTCTGATTTTGCCATTCATCAAATTGAAAAAACTCCGGCAAAACTTGGCCCTAAGGATGGTCTGGCATTAATCAATGGCACCTCTGTCATGTTGGCACTTGGAGCACTCGCTTTGGTCGAGGCCAAGAAACTGATGAAATTGGCCGATATCATTTCATGCTTAACTCTCGATGCTGTTCGCGGTACATCCAGTGCATTTGATGAGCGGATTTCGATTCTAAAACCTCACCCCGGTCAACTTGATGTTTCAAGAAATCTTTTAAAAATTATTGATAAATCAGAAATTGTCATCTCCCATAAGGATGACGGAAAAGTTCAAGATCCTTATTCCCTGCGCTGTATACCTCAGGTTCATGGTGCCTGCCGGCAAACTCTTCGGCACACTGAGGAAGTTTTAAACATAGAACTTAACTCCGTCACAGATAATCCCCTGGTTTTTGCTGATACCGGAGATGTCGTTTCGGGCGGAAATTTTCACGGGGAGGCACTGGCCCTTACGATGGATTATTTAGCTATGGGACTTTCTGAAATATGCAGCATCGCCGAAAGACGAGTTGAGAAAATGATGAATCCAAGTTTTTCAGATCTTCCAGCATTCTTGACTAAAAATTCCGGCCTCAACTCAGGCCTTATGATCGCTCATGTCACAATGGCGGCACTTGCTTCAGAGAACAAGTACCTCTGTCATCCAGCTTCGGTTGATTCAATCCCGACTTCAACTGATAAGGAAGATCACGTCTCGATGGGAGTGACCTCCGGAAGAAAACTCCATGAAGTTCTATCCAATGTTCAGTATTGTCTAGCGATAGAGTTGTTGTGTAATACTCAAGGGATTGAGTTTTTAAGACCAATGAAATCATCTCCGTGCCTCGAAAAAGTAGTGGCACTTGTTAGAAAGCACGTTCTTCCGATTGAGGAAGACCGGACTTTCCATAAAGACATAGAAAATTTATCCAAACTTATTCAAACAGATGAGTTGATTCATGAGGTTGAGTCCGTGATCGGCCCCCTCGCATAAGGAGTTAAAATATGAACATTCCACTTCCACCGACTGGTGACAAATTAACCTGCAAAGGCTGGCATCAAGAAGCGGCCCTTCGTTGCCTTCTGAATAACCTTCATCCGGATGTTGCTGAAGATAGGGACAACCTAATCGTTTATGGCGGCAATGGTCAGGCGGCAAGAAACCATAAGGCGTTAAATGATTTGATTAATGCTTTAAAAAATCTTGAAAACGATGAAACCCTCATCGTTCAATCCGGAAAGCCGGTGGCGATTTTTCCCAGTAATCCTCAAGGACCAAGAGTTCTCATTGCTAATTCAAATCTTGTCCCTAAGTGGGCTACATGGGATCACTTTAATAAATTAAAAGATGAGGGTCTTATGATGTATGGCCAGATGACGGCCGGCTCATGGATTTACATCGGGACTCAGGGCATCCTGCAGGGAACTTACGAAACATTTATGGCCGCCGCCCGAAAACATTTCGGTCCGGACGCAAGCCTCAAGGGTAAACTAGTCCTTACCGGCGGAGTCGGTGGTATGGGCGGAGCACAGCCTCTTGCAGTCAAGATGGCCGACGGGGTTTGCCTATGCTGTGATGTGGATCCCGCGAGAATTGAGAAACGTTTAAAATCAAAATACCTCGATGTCCTCGCGAATTCTTTTGATGATGCTTTGGAGCGCGCCATGCAGGCGAAAAACGCCGGCGAAGCAATTTCTATCGGAGTCGTTGGAAACGCCGTTGATTTTTTTGAATACGTATTGGATAAGGGCATCGTACCAGATCTCGTCACTGACCAAACATCTGCTCACGATCCGTTAAATGGTTATGTTCCTGCTGGTATGACTCTGTCTGAGGCAAATCAACTACGTAAATCGGATGCGCAGAAATACACTCAATACTCATATGAAACAATGGGCCACCACGTTCGCATCATGATTGCTTTCCAAAAGAAGGGATCTTACGTTTTTGATTACGGGAATAATCTTCGCGCCGGCGCCGAAAAGGTTGGCGTTAAAGATGCCTTTGCCTTCCCGGGGTTTGTACCCGCGTACATCCGGCCTCTTTTTTGTGAAGGCTCAGGACCCTTTCGCTGGATTGCACTTTCTGGTGATGCAGAGGATATCCGTGTGACGGATGAAGCGCTGAAAGAATTATTTCCAGAAAATAAATCAATGATTAACTGGTTAGATAAAGCACAAAAAATGATTCAGTTCCAAGGCCTTCCGGCCCGCATTTGTTGGCTTAAATATGGTGACCGGGAAAAGGCAGCCTTACTTTTCAATCGATTAGTTCGTGAGAAAAAAGTTAAAGCGCCCATTGTCATCGGTCGGGATCATCTTGATTGTGGTTCTGTTGCAAGTCCCAATCGAGAAACTGAATCAATGAAAGATGGTTCAGATGCCGTTTCAGACTGGCCTCTTCTGAATGCGATGATCAACATTAATAACGGTGCGAGCTGGATTTCTCTTCACCATGGTGGAGGCGTAGGCATGGGCTTTTCGCAACACTCCGGCATGGTGATTGTCTGCGACGGAACTGTCGAAATGGATGAAAGACTATCTCGCGTGTTAAATTCAGATTCAGGTATGGGTATCGTTCGCCACGCTGATGCTGGCTACGAAATTGCAATAGATATTGCCAAAAATCCTGCAACAAAAATTAAATTTCCCTCTCTCTAAAAACAACCGGTCCTGAGATGATTTTCTTCTCAGGACCAGTTT
>CAXNNO010000001.1:0-25839 GCA_964203555.1 Bacteriovoracales bacterium | reverse complement strand
AAGGAGAAATAAAGATTTTCGAGACAGAAGACTAAAGTAATTTCAATTACTTAAAATGAAGCACTATAAAAAGGAGACTCTCGTAATGGCGAGAATCTCTGGCATGTGTGTTTTTAAACGGCCTACTTCTTACCTTTTTTCTTGCGATTTCGAACGATCACAACTGCAGCTGCAACGACTACAATTCCAATGATCAGCATCATATCATCGCCGTCGCCGGAAGTGCCCCCTCTCTTCCTCGTTTTGTTGGCCTGAAGATCCAGGGACGAGTTTGGATTGAAAGTGGTATCTGCAAAATTTGGATCTTCCGATTTAACAGAGCGAAGTGAAGACAGGTCTGAATTTGCTTTTTGTCTGAACACTCTGAGTGTGGAAATCATTTTTTCCATTATAGGGATGTAACTCGTGTATAGATCCTTACTCACCGAGAAAGTAACAGCAACACCCAGATCTTCCTTCACTGTTGCGAGATAGCGGGTATAGAAACCAGGTACCTCAGAAGCAAGATGAAGAGCATCAACCCATTGATGATCGTTGATGCGAGACATTTTTGTGTTTTTAGGTTCCGACACCTGTTTTTTACCACCAGGTAAGTTATACTCTTTTGTCTTTTTTAAGTATGACATGTACTCATCAAGATTATCCTGTTCGCCTCGAATTTTAGCGGCCAGGATAATGATCGATTCTTTTTTCCGATCTGCATTCTCGCTCTGGCACACATACTCAGAGCCCTCCAGTGCACACTCCCAACCGGACGGTAATTCAAATTCACAGTACTTACTAGAAAATCTCTTGGCCTCTACTGAAGAAAGAAAGAGCCCTAGGAATAATGAAAATATGAGCTTCATGAGATGCGTCCTTATCAAATTCTCGTATGTCTTATTAATTCTAACTGAAACCTTAGGGCTTACAACTGCATAAATAATTACCCTAAAACCGACAAAAGAAATCAGCTACTTGAAAGAACCTCGAGCAATAACACCTTCGCTGAAATCTTTTTTGGTGTTAAAAATTTGAGTTATTTTTACAACCGAACTTCCAGACTTGGACTCGACAACAATACCCCTGCCAAGAAGTAAGTTTCCACCGATGTAATCAGATTCAAAAAAATCAATTTTCATTCCTTTTTGAACATCATCACTTATGCCTTTATCAATGACCACGAATCCCTTTTTAGGGGAGAGTTTCGTGATAGATGCCTCAAAATCATATTCCTTAAACGACTTATCTGGGAAACTACTTTTTTGTTCTTCCACTCTTTTAAAAAGAGAAACTCCAAGGGCAGTGCCTAAATCTGTCGATCGACCGCTGATAACTTGAGAGCCTTTCAGTTCAATTCGCCAGGAATCACCCAATGCTAAATTCATGCCCACATAGGGGGAAACTATCTCTCGATTACTTGTATGATAGAGATAAGTTGAACCAGTATTGAAGATGGGTTTTTCCAACAGATTATTTCCGTAGGGATCATTTGAAAGAGAGCTCACTCCATCGACTCCTGCAACCAGTGCCAGATATCTCCAAACAAGTGCTCCTTCAATTTGCCAGTAAAGCTCCTCTGAAAGATGCTTCCCCGGGTCGCGATAACCAAATCGCGCCGTTAAAAAATTATTTTTTTCTGAGTAGTAGGAGACTCCAGCTCCGATTAAGTAATCGTTTCCATCATCTCCCAAAATTAGGGATGTTGGGCCTGGCCCAATAGATTCCTCATTGGAAAATGTCCTGTAACGATATTGTCCATCTAAACTATAATGGAATTTATTCACCGGTTGAAAGGCATAAATAAAATTCAGAGATGTTGATTCAATACCGGTCGCACTTTCAGAATCAATTTTATTCGTCGTTTCGTTTAAAGATCTGGAAGAGTTTTGGCGAAAACGAGTGCCCCCACCAATCTGCAGAGTATTAGTTAATCCATAAAATCCCGAGACCTCACTTTGCATCCGAAGAAATGAGTCCCCACTCTTGAAATCCAGTTTGTGGCCGTTTTTATCTACGCGTTCGGAAGAATTAAAAGTATCGGCCTGAACACCTAGTTGATATCCCTTTTTAATCAGAATTTTTGTTGGGCCGATATAACTAGTTTGGGCCCAACTGGATAGACAGGTCAAAAGAATGCATAATAAAAAGAATAATTTCATCACACCATTATATGGAAACGATCGGTGTTTGCAAAAAAGTATTCGCTGGTCTGTCAAAGCTGACGAGATCAGCCTCTCGATACCAAATACCGTTATTTTTTGAAAAAAGACAAATTGACTCAAAGGGAAGTGTCGTGAATTCATGAAATTCTTTTTTCGCCAAATCAATTGAGGCATGAAGATCAAGACAGTCCTGATACCTACCAATCGTTAGAAAAGTTTTTGAATCTTTCATCTTCTTTTCTCTGTCCGAGATATAAGACTGACAAATTGAAAATAAGGATTCCTGGCACAAGGCAAGCTCCTCTTCAATTTTAGGATTGAGGTAGAGGATCTTATTTTTCTTATATTCGTGCACATCCAGCCCGATAAAATTGAGAACATGATGCTGAGTGTTTTCAAAATAGAAGGCTTCAAGTTCTTCCACGAGTTCTTGCTTTAATTTCTTAATTTCAGTTACGTCAATTTCAAACGGCGGCACAATGGGGAGGTGAAGATAGGGATTCGTATGATACTTGAAATCAAAACGTGAACGATAACTCTCGATGTTTTTTGCAAAAGAATTATCTGGATAGAACGTAAGCCCGAGAAAAAATTTGGCCACCATGGGACCCCCTTTCTGCCTAGGTCCAATATCTCTCTTATTTTACCGTTTAGATTGCATTAAATACAATCAAAAAAAGCGAGGGAAATTTATCCCCTCGCTCGCAAGAGACTTATTTTACTGGATCAAATTGGGCCTGATTTCCCAATTCTTCTTCAATCCGAAGAAGTTGATTGTATTTTTCTATACGATCGGAACGAGAGGCCGATCCTGTTTTTATGTGACCAGCTCCAGAGGCTACTGCCAGGTCGGCAATAAAGGCATCAGCTGTTTCACCAGAGCGATGAGAAATGATCGCCTTAAATTCATTTTGATAGGCAAGCTTCAAGGTATCAAATGTTTCCGTCAGGGAACCAATTTGGTTAACTTTAACAAGGATTGCATTGGCCTCTTTTTGTTCTATTCCACGTTTAAGAATTTTTGCATTCGTAACAAAAAGATCGTCTCCGACATTTATTAGTTTGCTCCCAAGTTTTGCCTGAAAGGCCATGAAGCCTTTTTGATCACTCTCATCGAACCCGTCTTCTATGGAATAAATCGGTGCAACTTTCATAAGGCTTTCGTAATACCCGATCATTTCTTCTGAGGTGTATGATCTTCCCTGCATAACATATTTCCCGTCTTTATAAAATTCAGACGCGGCACAATCGAGGGAGATTGAAATATCAATGCCCGGCCTGTATCCCGATTTTTCAATTGCAGTCAGAATTAAGGAAATGGCTTCCTCGTGGCTTTTAAGATTAGGTGCAAATCCGCCTTCATCTCCAACGTTAGTGGAGTGGCCGTTATCGTGGAGTACTTTTTTCAAGTGGTGGAAAACCTCGACGCCCGCCCTGAAATTTTCAGAAAAACTTTTATGCATATGAGGAACTATCATGAATTCCTGAATATCGAGATTATTTGAAGCGTGAGCGCCACCATTAATAATATTCATCAAAGGTGTTGGAAGACGCATTGCCCCTACAGGATTAGGAACTTTAAGATCTTCAAACAGGTAACGATAAAGAGGCTTTCCTTTTTCAAGGGCACCTGCCCGACATACGGCCATGGAGACACCAAGAATGGCATTGGCCCCAAGTTTAGCCTTATTTTCGGTGCCATCAATTTCCAGCATCAAGTGATCAATCGCCTGCTGGTCAAAAACACTCTTTCCAAGAATCTTCGGTGCAATGAGTTCGTTAACATTCTTGACGGCAGCAAGAACGCCCTTACCCATGTACCTTGATTTGTCTCCATCCCTTAACTCAAGTGCCTCTCGACTTCCCGTCGATGCTCCAGAGGGAACGGAGGCCCTTCCGATAAATCCCCTGTCAGTAGTGATATCAACTTCAATGGTTGGATTTCCACGTGAATCAAGAATCTGACGGGCGTGCACTTTGTTAATTGTACTCATTAAGGCTCCTTTTCATGTGGTAAAAAGGTATCTTAAAATAGTGCAAAAAGGTAGCGTATACCTTTTGACATTAAGCGACTTTTTTGAACAACGTCATCGCCCACTCTGGAGGCCTGAAATTGGTTTTGGGAAATGGAAGTTTATTCGCTATGAATTCATCAAAAAAAGATGGGACGTATCCCGTGGGTACCATTTCACCAATAAACTTACCGGCCTCATCTTTACCAGTTTGCATCCAACGAAAAATATCCCGCACCACATAACGACCATGTTCATCGACTCCAAGAACTTCTGAAATATGAGATGTCCGTCGTCCCCCATCGTGGTAACGACTGCATTGTACGATCATTTGAAGAGCACTTCCAACCATCTTACGTATTGCATCTGGTGGAATCCTTGTTTCACCCATGAGGCATAGAGTTTCCAGACGAGTACATGCATCAATTGGAGAATTCGCATGAACCGTACCCATTGAACCCTCATGACCCGTCCCCATTGCATTCAGAAGATCCAGCGCCTCAGGCCCGCGCACCTCTCCAACAATAATTCTATCCGGACGAAGTCGAAGTGCCGATTCCATGAGATCACGTATCGAAACCTCTTTTATTCCTCTATCTTTATTTTCCTTGCGAGTTTCAAATCTAACGACATGCTCCGCCTTAATCTGTAACTCCGCCGCATCTTCAATGATAAGAAGTCTTTGAGTTTTTGGCATTCTTCCACCAAGCACATTAAGCATGGTTGTTTTACCAGAACCCGTTCCCCCACTAACGAGGGTGTTTTTACCCAAATACATGCAACAGTCCAGAAATCGGGCCCCATCTGGAGATATGGATCCAAAGCTTATAAGATCCTTTAGTCCAAGTTTTTCTTCTGAAAATTTTCGTATAGCTACAGTCGTGCCACACTTGGCCATTGGAGGGATGACCACTGCAATACGAGACCCATCAGGTAGGCGAGCATCCAAACGGGGATGCTCACTATCAATAACTCTTCCAACGGATTGTGCAATGGCCCTCATTGAGGCCATGAGGGCCTCATCATCCGAAAATCGGTTGGGAGTCCGATAGATTAAACCCTTCTTTTCAATAAAGATCTCGTGAGGTCCGTTGATCATTATTTCTGTTATCGATGGGTCCTTCAGTAAATCACTGAGTGGTGCAAGAAGAGTCGAAATGGCGTCTTGAAAAACGCTACTCATTAATTATTACTCCCTAATATTCTTTGGGGGTCCAAAGTAAGCTATCATTTTTTTCCGAGGCAACTTCTCTTTTAGGAACAACTTTCTTTAAAACAACTATTTTTCCGTCATTTTTTGAACTCGGACAATAAAAAGCATATTCTCCGGCCTTATCAAATAGGGCCTCAGCTTCGGTGACTTTACCTTTGTTTGCCGCCATAAAAATCTTGTGAGATTCAACAATAAGGCAATCAGGATTTTCGACGGTTGAAGTCACATAAAACTTAACCTTCTCCCCTTCAAAGATGGTGAGATATTTTGGATAATATCCCTCTTTCGTGACTATAACAGCAACTTCACGAACAGCGGGATTTTGAGTTTTGTTGGCCAGGGCCAATGATATGGTAAATAAAAAAATTAAAAAAAAGTTCATCTCAACCTCTTTGTTCATAAACCTTATCGGTCAAAGTGAATCAAGTGTTAAGCCTTTTGCGAAACCAATGACTGACCGGGGTTATCAGATAATAAGCGGAGGTGTCATGCTGCTTAAACCTTGAGGATAAGTCTGAAGAAAACACTTCTTATTCATACAATTCGGGAGAGTAGAACGAGATTTAAACTGAAATAAATCTCACCTTTCCAACATTTTCTTACACCGTTTACTGACGATTAAATCTGAGTAGACAGGTTTCTTAAAAAAACGAAACAATAACCTACCTTAAATAAATCCTAACACAAGTGTGTTTGAGTGAGTCACGGAGGATATCATGAAAAAGTCGATTAAAACGCTGGCCTTAATCGTTGGCCTTACAACTGCAGGAACAGCATTTGCATGTTCACAAGATGGAAAAGATGGTTTTCTTCCTGAAAATAATTTCTATATTCCAGCAAACCAAAAATCTATTAATGGAATAACCGAGCAGGAATTCAACAAAGCAATTGATGAGGTTGAAGAAATATACGCCCCGATTGTTTCCAGCATGGGTGGTAAGCTTAACATTGAAAGAAACTGGGACGATGGAACAGTCAATGCTTATGCTTCTCAATCCGGAAAGAACTGGAAAGTGGCGATGTTTGGTGGACTTGCCCGCCACGCAACAATCACAAAAGATGCAATGGCACTAGTCGTTTGTCACGAAATTGGTCACCACATTGGTGGAGCTCCTAAAATCGGCGGCTCATCTGATGGCGGTTGGTGGGGAGGCGGTATCGGGGCCGGTAAATGGGCTTCAAATGAAGGACAATCTGACTACTTCGCAACTTTGAAATGTCTTCGTAAAGCTTGGATTAACGACAACAATGAGATGATCGCAAAAGAACTCAATGCTCCTCAAGTTGTTACTGAAATGTGTAAAAAGAGCTACAAGAAGAACAAAATCGACTCCGCTCTCTGTATAAGAACTTCCATGGCAGGAAAATCTGTGTCAGATCTTTTCTCTGCTCTGGGAAAACTTCCTGAAACAAAATTTGAAACTCCTGACTCAAAAGTTGTTACAGCGACAAATGACAGTCATCCGAAATCACAATGCAGACTTGATACCTATTATCAGGGCTCTCTTTGCGATGTTAACATGAATGAAGATGTATCTCAGAACGAAGAAGTTCAAGGAACTTGCCATGGATCTCTTGGGCATACAACGGGAACACGTCCTTTGTGCTGGTTCAAGCCATCTAAATAATCAATCGCATTCAAGGGGTGGCCTCTGGTCACCCCTTTTTTTTTGTCATCTCATTTCAAACCAACAACATTATCCAGCAAGAGATAAATTATCCAAAGAAAGCTCGCCAACTCACGACTCACCCACAGATTCATAACCTGGACTTTTGGTATACCTTTAAAAGTTTATATTGTTCGCAGTTAACTGGGGATGATCTAAACCATGAGAATGTTTCATTTTCTATCTTTTATCGAATCGCCAGGCCAAAGAGAATCGACTTGGCACTCCTAAAGATCAATCAAAAGTGATCACTCACAAAGGACACGCCTTCAGATCAATTAAAACGACTTCAATTTCAAGTTTGAATCACCAAATCAACTATATCCGTTCTAGCATCCCCATTTGACTGCGAACAATAAAAAGTTTATTCGGAATTAAAACCATCTGATGTGGTTTATTTATGTAGATATGGGACATCTAAATTAATGGTGACGAACCCAGAGGACACAGCTTTATGGCACACAAAAAAGCCCCGACGTTTCGTCGGGGCTCTATAATCATAAATCTTTTTCTAGTAATCCAAATTCAGTAAAGATTTAATAAATTATTTTAACTAATTTATTTTTTCTTAGGGGCCTTAACTGCTGGAGCTGCTGGCTTGTTAGCATCTGAAGCTTTCGTTACCTTTAAGAGCTCTACTTCGAAAACAAGAGTAGCGCCGCCCGGTATTTTTGGAGGAGCACCGGCTTCGCCATAGGCAAGATCTGAAGGAATAACGAACTTAGATTTTCCGCCTTCTTTCATTGTCTGAAGACCTTCTGTCCAACCCTTAATGACACGATTAAGAGGAAAGGAAATAGGTTTTCCACGCTCAATAGAAGAATCAAATACAGTTCCATCCGTCAAGGTGCCATGATAGTGAACTTCAACAACATCCTCTGCTCCTGGAGTGGCTCCTGTGCCTTCTTTGATGACTTTGTAAGTGAGACCTGATGCTGTTTTAGTTGCACCCTCGTCTTTTACAAATTTTTCAATAAATGCTGTACCAGAATCTTTTTCTTTTTGAGCAACCTTATCCATGCGTCCCTTGAAAACTTCCTGAATACGGGCCTGATATTTGGCCATATCGACTTCAGATTTTTCATTTTTTGCTGCAGAGGAGATCCCTTTATAGAGTGCACTTAATTCTGCATCCGAAAGAGTTAGACGCTGAAGATTTCCACCCAACATGTATCCCATCGCATAAAAAGTCTTATCGTCTTCTGACTTAAGCTCAATTTTTTTAGGATCATTAGAGTTACATGATGTAAGAAGAAGCGCTGAAAAGCTCAGGCCCATAAAAACCATCGATTTTTTCATTTAAAGTCATCCTTTGTTGATTTAAAACAATAAAAGGATAACTTTATTTTATTCTATTTGCCAATATTTCCAATCGATTATCAGATTTCCAAAGAATGAGAATAAGACTCACCGCACCCACGGCTGTAACGATCAACCCGACAGGAACTTCGGCCCCGTAAATTGGAAAATAATAACAAAGAAGATCAATGCCCATGAGAAGAATCCCATTGCAGGCAGCACCAAATACTAATTCACCAGTAAGATCAAAATGTTTAAACCATAACTTTCTGGCCAGTATAGGGAAGATAAGTCCCATGAATGAAAAGGCTCCAAAGAGATTTATAACGACAAATGTGCCAACAGAAATTGAAATAAATATAAAAGAATAGAGTTTATTGAAATTGAGGCTTAAATTTTTCGATGCTAAATCGCCCAATGACAAAAGTGCGAAATCATTCTTTAAGGCTAGCCAGCCGGCGAGTACCAGGGCCTCAACCGTCATGAGTATAACGACACCATTCATATCCGAAAATCTAAAATGACCAAACCAAAGCTCCGTGGGAAAAGAAAGATTAAAGGCAACAAATAGAAATTGCCACAGAGAAAAGACTGCCCCCACTAAAAGATTGAAAGTCAGTCCCATGAAAATCAGTTTTTCTATATTTTTATGCCTAATCATTAAGGAAGAAAAGAAAATCCCAACCATAACAAATGTCGGAACACCGAGGACAAACAAGATCCCGATGGATTCATCCATATTGATAAAAATGAGTAAAGAATGACAGACAAGTATCCAGAGAACACTTAACCCATCGAAGCCGAGTGTAGACGGGCTTGCTAACAAATTTCTAGTGCTGAACTGGATGAGGCTTCCCGTCTGTGAAAGGATTGTTCCCACAAAAAAAGAAGATACTAATCTTGAAACTAAGTATTCCACGTTCTCCCCTTTATGAGTGAACCGCCTTTTATTTCGAGAGCACTCACCGACATGGGAATTTGAATCCAGCTTGTATCATGCTCAATGAGCACGATCGCCTTACCTGTAGTAAGTAATTGATTAAGGATATTGGACAACTCCATTTTTGAATAATCATCTAAATACTGACTTGGTTCATCGAGAACATAAATATCCCTGGTAATGGATAGTGAAAAACAAAGTTTTAATGCCTGGGCCTCACCTCCCGAAAGAGATGACTGAAATCGATCCTGTTTGGTATTCAACTTAAACGAATTCCAATATTGATTGAAGGATTTTAAATTAACGTCACTTTTATTAGAATTAAGAAAGATATCCTTTATTCGCCCGAGAGTGCGGTCATAAAAAAAGTCTGCCGTTTTTTGTTCAGTGAGAGAGACCAGTGCCGTATTTTCTCTGCAGAAACGTTGAATCAAGCTTGTTTTCCCGACGCCATTTTCACCGACTAAAGTGAGTAGCTCTCCCGGGTTTATCAGGAATTCAACATTACATCCAACGTGCGGTAAAAAATTTGGGTCATTCACTTTTAATTTATACATAATTCTTGGATGATCCTAACCCCTATCATAAGATGTGTTAATCAATTTCAGAGGGAATTTATTATGAAGATTTATCATATCCTAATCCTTTGCAGTATCCTGGCCTGCAGTTCAAAAACGTCTGATCGACATAGGGAAGGAAACAATGAGGGACAGATGTCCGCCCTCACTGTTGAAGAAGAGAAACAACTGACGAAAGAAGCTCTTCTGGAGATGCGAAAAGAGTACCCGCCCGTCAAAAACAATAACCTCCAGAACTACATCTCTGGGCTTGGACAAAAAATTGTTCAGGCCAATAAACTCAACAACAGACCATATACATATCAATTTACAGTTGTTGATACTCCTGTTGTAAATGCCTTCGCCCTCCCCGCAGGCAGTATTTATATTACAACTCCTATTATAGCGATGGCAGAGTCAGAAGCGGAGATAGCCGGTGTACTTGGGCATGAGATTGGACACGTCACGGCCCGTCATACTGCGGAGAGAATGTATATTGCTAAAAAAGAACAAAGTAAAACCATTGCCTTCGGTACAATCGGAGCAGCAGTTCTTGGAACGGCCGGATATTTTTTGGGCAAAAAACTTTGTGATCCTAAAGATATTGAATGTAGGGCCAAACTCATTGGTGGTGGAGCCGTTGCAGGGGCCGCGGGCGGATTATTTGTCCAAAAATATGCTTTCATGAAAAATTCTCAAGAAGATGAATTGGAATCTGATCGAGTAGGCTTCCGATACGCGACAAATGCTGGTTATGATAAAGAGAAAGTGGGAGATTTCTATAAAAAACTTCTCGCGATGGAAAAGCAGGGTAAGAAAGGCCAGAACGTGGCCATGAGTTGGCTTTCCGATGCCGTGGCGTCTCACCCCTCTTCAGCTTTAAGGGTTTCTCAATCTGATGAAATGAAGAAAATTATACCAACGAGTGGAGGCATCACTGTCACTCCCGAATTTTTGAAAATAAAAAGTATCGCCCAAAGAATGGTCGATATCCACAATGCCAGAAAAACAAATTAAAGGGACTTCAGCCAAAAGTGAAAAGCTTCTAGCTGAGTGAGCCCAGGAACCAGAGAACCTGGATAAAACAAATTCGTCTTATTGGAAGATGTTTCAACTTTTTTAACTCCTTTCATTCCAGAGTCAACAAGTCCGATGAGTAATGTTTTAGACGGCATGGAGGACATAATTTTTGGTGACCAATTAATATATGAGAGTTCCGATGGGTAGGTATTGATCTTCTTTTCCTGAAGGAGGAGCTTAACAATCCCATCATTAACGACGACGAGTTCTGGAAGCCGACTTCCCCTGATCTCTCCCAAAAAGAAAATAACATTCATACCGTCTGGCACTCTTTGAAGAAGATCTCTTTGAATACCGATGGCCCTCTTTTTTACTAATTTTAGCTCAATGTCACATCCTGAAACATAACTTTTTAAAATAACCATAGAATGATCCACGACATCCATCGGTAACAAATGACGTGTTTTAATTTCTACGGCATTAATATTTTTGTTAGATTTAAGGATTTTTTTCAGATCTCTACTCTCATCAAAAAAGACTAATCCAAAAGAAAACTCTTCTAAAGTCGAAGGTGCGAGAAACACCCCACCAGGATATAATTTCCCCTTATATGTTTTGGCGGATACTGGACTAAAAACTGATATGCCTTTAACAACGTGTTGCTCGATTAGACCCATCTCTTGAAGTAAAACAGTCATGGGCCCCGAGAGCGAAATAACTTTCTTAATCTCTGGTCTAAACTGACAAGTTGCCCGTGCATTCATTGTGACCAGGAGAAACAGGAAACTAAGGAATATTTTCATCCATGGCCTCATTTGCCTTTTGATCACAGTATTCATTCTGAGGATGGCCCCCATGACCTTTAACCCACACCCAATCTATATCGAAAAATGAATCTCTTACTTGATCCAATTTTTGCCACAATTCAAGATTTTCAGGAGTCTTATTATCCGCCTTTTTCCACCCTCTGGCCTTCCATCCTTTAACCCAGCTCTTCATTCCATCAACAACATACTTTGAATCCGTCATGACTTTGACCTTAACAAGAAGTGAATCTTTACGGATCGAAGGAAGGAGATCTTTTATTTCCTGAAGACCTTTAATGGGTCCTGATAACTCCATTTTATTATTAGTCGTGTAGGATTCAAACTCCACTCCTTCCGCAAGTACCGCCCCGCTTTGATCCTGTATCACATAAGCATAGGCCCCTGGGCCGGGATTGCCACGGCAGCCACCATCAGAAAAAAGTGCAATGGCCAGCGGATCGCCCGCAATCTCCTCCGGAGGAGGCAGAAGTTCCCTTGGCCGACCATCATCCGCAGGAGAATCTTCCAAAGCTCTCCTCAAGGCATTTAAGGCTATTTTGAGTTCTTCATCGACTAAGCTTTGCTTCAGAAGCCAATTCTCTATTAAACTCAGGTCGCGCAGATACTTTTTTTTCATTTTTTTCCTATAGCTTGATGCAGCAACAAATGTATTCCCTTTGCCAAGTTTTTAACGCAATAGTATCTTCTCTGGAACTTAAACCCAACCAGGAAAGGACCATTGAGTCTTCCATTTTCAATAAAAGTTTATAAGCAATACTTTAATTTTGCATCTTCGCACTTCATGATTTTTGAAAACGGTGAAAGAGAACCACTTCACGGGCACAACTATAGGGTTCAATTCCGTGGCGAGGCCCCTCAATTGGAGGGCGATATGGTTTTTGATTTTTTAAATATCAAACCTATTGTTAGGGAAATCTGTGATTCCCTGGATCACAAACTTCTTATCCCCAAGGACAATAAGAATTTAAAAATTTATACCGAGAAGAAAAATTATGTCATTGAAACTCCTGATGGAAGTATCTTTTCTATTCCGATTTCGGACATTCTTCTTCTACCAATTTTAAATACAAGTGCAGAGAGGATAGCCGTCTATATCAGTGATGAAATAAGAAAAAAAGTTTCAGCAAAGTATGGTTTTTCATTCAATAGTATTGAAGTAGAAGTTGAAGAAACTCCGGGACAATCTGCAGTTTATCTTCACAAGGATTCATTATGATTTTTTCTGAACTAGATGCCGGACACTCCCTTGAGGGACACCCCATTCCAGCGTTTAAAACTGACATCAAGGCCCAGAAATTTCTCTATCTTCTTGGTGGAGTGCACGGAGATGAGGTCGAAGGAGTTTATGTTTTAAAAGAGCTTTTTCAATGGCTCAAAATGGAACATTCGTTAAAAGATCTCCCAATGATCGTAATACCTATTTTGAATGTCGATGGTTATCAGAATCAGACGAGAGTTAACGCCCACCTGGTTGACCTGAATAGGAACCTTCCCACCAAAGACTGGTCTACTGCTCATAAAGAGCCTCGCTATAATCCGGGACCTAAACCATTATCAGAACCTGAAAATCAGTTTCTGATAAAGTTAATGGACAAGTATAAACCGGGATTAATTATCTCGTTTCACACTTGGAAACCAATCTTGAACTATAATGGAGACTGCAGAGACGTTGCCGAATTTCTTTCTCAGTTTAATACTTATGAAATCGCCCCAGACATTGGATACCCTACTCCGGGATCTCTTGGAACATTTGCTGTAGAAAAATACAATTCTCCCGTTCTAACCTTTGAATGTCCTGAATTAAAAAAACATCGAGAAAGTCTGAAGGACATCTGGAATGAAAACGAGGATGGGCTTAAGAAATTTTTCTCGAGTGATCTCGTGTGGGAAAAAATAAAATAAAAAAATTTTAAATTGGGGGCCCACATCGAAAGTTCGTCGATTATGGGCAGTGAATTATCAATAGACGCAAGATCGATTACGAAGCTTTTGTATATTTAATGACTTCGACCGGACAAGCATCAGAAGCTTCCTGAATTCTAAGACCATCATCAAGTGGGGCATTTGGACGAATAATGCATGTATCGGCCAGAACTTCAAAAACATCTTTGTAAATATCTTCACAGGCATTGCATACGATGCAACCCGGTTCAATCCAAACTTTCGTCACTTTAAAATTCTCTGCGGCCGGTGCCTGTGCGGCCCCAGTCGTTGCCGAAGCTGTTGATCCCGCAAATTGAGCAGCGAAAGCGGGATTTGTTGGAATAGCAAGTTGATGGCCTTTACCTGGAACAGTGTCAGCGATGAAGCTACGTACTGGAATGACAATTGGGGACTTTGATTCTTTTTTTGAATCAAGCTTATGATCACCAAGAAATTGTTCCACAGTTAGCTGGGCCTCAGAGACAAGTTTTCTGAATTTAGGGCCTTTCATATCAAACTGCCATGAAACCCCAGATTTAGTTGATTTAACAACAACCTGTACAATGGCATGATCTAAGTTCGTGGCACCTAGTAGATCAATTAATCCTGTCCCCATATCGACTTCTGCTGCAAATGAGGAATTTTTGGAGTCAAATGATTTTGATACTTCAACCTGGGTAGGGTTACCAAATGGATTAAATAAACGAATACCGATCAGATCAACACCTACCGGCTCTTTAGCCGAATTCCATTTAAATCCAAAGGAAAAAAAATTACCGCCCCTAGTGGAACGAAGTAAAGTTAATTTTGGTTTTCCAAAAAGCGTTTCAAAGGTTCCAAATAATAAACTTAAAACTGCAAGACCAACGACTAAGTTAATCACAAGGAAAATAGCAACGCCCATGGCGATTAAGCTGGTTGACACAATAAGCTCCTCATATTCCAGTTAATTAAGAGAAATCTTACCCCAAACGATCGAAAATTAGAACAAAAAGATAAAGTCACTTTGTTGTCTGATTATCAAGTTTCTAAGTAGAATACCTTCATGCAAATTCTAATCCAAATAAAAGCTGTTTTCCTTGGTCTTTTCGTGCTGTTGTTCGTACTTGTTCCTGCATGCCTATTGGCACTCCCATTTGGGCTTAAAAACCGTCTCAAGATCGTCGGCCCAGTCTGGAAGCTATTTGGGTTTATTTTGTTGCGCTACGGATTTCAAGCCAAAATCGCCATTTCGGAAGATCATCGCTCAGAGAGCTTTAAGGGAATTCCCTGCTATGGCCTGTATGTCGCCAATCATCAGAGTTTTATGGATATTCCCCTTATGACGACTATGCATCAAGCTCCTCCAATCATGAAAAAGGAGATACTCAATATTCCCATTTTTGGCTGGATAGCATGGATTTCCGGTGCACTTCCAGTTTCCAGAAATAGCGTTGGTTCCAGGAGAAAGGTTTTTGAACAGGCGAAAAAAAGAATTTTAAATGAAAAGATAGGCCTTCAGGTTTATCCAGAGGGAACCAGGTCAAAAGATTCACTTCCCAGGCCCTTTAACGAAATAAAAAGGACACTTTTAGTGTTTGCTTTTAATGAAAAAATTCCTGTTGTACCAACAAGTATTTATGGCACCCGAGGATTAATCGGAGACAAAGGACAAATCCATAGCGGGAGAAAAGTTGGTATCATACTTCACAAGGAAATAGATCCCGCCCATTACTCATCTGCAGAGGAATTTGCAAGATCGTGCTGGGAAAGAGTTATCACAGGCCATGATCAGATGAAGTCTCACTTAGGTCCTCTGAATGAAAATTTATCTTAGGTTTTAACTCATGTGGAAAAGTTTTCTCACCTAATCCCAGTAGTTTCTGAGACTCATCCAGCATCCAAAAATACTTATCCGAAAGTTTAGTTTCTGATTCGACTTTTAAATTTTCAGGTCTAAGAAAGGCACCATTTTTAAATAGATTTGCATCTTTTTCGCTTAAACAAAATTTCGAAAAGGGCAGGACATCCTCAATTTTCATGGCACTTTCAATAATTGATAGATCCTTTTCAAAAGGCCAGTCTTTTTTTATTAAGGCAGATTGATGAGTTACAGGACCTACACTTTCTCGTACCAATGAAATAAGGGAACCAAGTGTTCCTAAGTACTGGGCCATATCAGAGAACAAGGTTCTGACATAGGTACCCGAACTAACTTCGACTCTTATTGAAAGATAAGGAAAGGCGTACTTAACAACCTCGATCTTAAAAATTTGTCGAAGGACTTCTTCTTTTTTTACGTCGACTCCCTCTCGTGCCCACTGATGGAGATTTTTTCCCATGAATTTTGCAGCAGAATACTTATGAGGTGCTTGTAGATAGGGACCGATAAATTTTTCACACAATTTTTCCTGAATAAAGGAAACACTGAAACTGGAGATTTCACGGTTCAAATAAAGTGAATCATCACGTTGAATAATTTCTGAGGTATAGTCACCAGTGGGAGTTTCAATCCCCAGTTTCCCAACTGCCAGATATGTCTTTGGAAGAAAATCATGAATAAAATCATTTAACCTGGCGGCACCACAAATACCAACCATCAGAACACCCGAAGCAAAGGGATCTAAGGTTCCGAAATGACCAATCTTCCCAAATCCTTGAGGTAAATGACGCTTAAAATGCCTTACAACATCGTAGGATGTGATCCTGGCAGGTTTAAATACATTAAAAACTAATGGTGGAAATTTTGCCTGTTTTTTATTCAGCTTCATCCGCTGAGTCTTTTAACAGCTTTTCGATTTTATTAGAATCTTCAAATTGAGAATTATAAATGTAGTGAATTTCCGGAGTATGACGGACTTCCATTTTGTTTGAAAGGAGTTTTCTCATGCGTCCTGAAGTCGCCTCAATAGCCGTTTTGGCGTCCCCGCGAGTAGTAGCATTAAAAGTGTCCCAATAAACTTTTGCGTGGGAATAATCCTGGGTAAGTTCGACGTGAGTCACAGAAACATTCATAAGGCGAGGATCCGCGAACTCTCTTCTGAGAGCGAGATTTATCTCATCGCGGACCCTTTCCTCGTATTTAACTTTTGAAAATTTATTACCACGTCCGGCCACAAAATATCCTTAGAGGGTCAAATTGGAAGTAAGCGTTCTCTTCTTATCTTCCATAATATAGGCCTCAATTAAATCCTCAACTTTAATGTCATTGAAGTTTTCAAGGGCCATACCACACTCGTAACCGTTCTTGACTTCTTTAACTTCATCTTTGAAGCGTTTAAGTGTAGACAGTTTTCCATCGTAGATGATTTTTCCATCGCGAAGAAGTCGAATGCTGCAACCACGCTCAATTTTTCCGTCAACAACTGCACTACCGGCAATCGTTCCAAATTTAGGAATTGAGAATGTTTCTCTCACTTGAGCACGTCCAATATATTTCTCAACTTTCTCAGGTGTGAGCATACCTTCGAGGGCAAGTGTCACATCATTAATAAGTTCATAAATAATTGAATAGGTTTTAATATCAACACCCTTCTCTTCAGCAATTCTACGAGCTGTCGTTACAGGACGCATATTGAATCCGAAAATAAATGCTTTTGAAGATGCAGCGATATTTACATCATTATCAGTGATGGCACCAACTCCACCGCCTATTACTTCGACAGAGACCTCATTATTTCCAAGTTGCTCCACAGCTGTGCGGATGGCCTCATAAGAACCTTGAACGTCCGAACGAATAATGAGCTTGAGAACTTTTTTCTCAGCTTCAGAATTATTCTGGGCCGTTGCAAAGAAATCCTCTAGTGAAACTTTTTTCGCCTCAACTGAAGTATTAGCAAGGGCTTTTCTCTCATTGATACGATTTTCAACAATTTTTACAGCTTCACGCTCATTTCTAACGACGTTAAGCACATCTCCAGGATTCGGAACAGATTCCAATCCAAGGATCTGTACAGGAGTCGACGGGCCGGCCGAATTCAGCATTTTTCCAGAAAAATCCATAAGGGATCGGGCCCTACCAGATGTTTCTCCAACCACGATAGCGTCGGATTTATTTAAAGTACCTTTCTGGATGAGAATAGTTGTAACAGGTCCTCGACCAACCTCAATTTTAGACTCAATGACAACACCCTCGGCTGGTCCTGTCGGATTTTCCCTAAGGTCCATGATTTCTGCTTGTAATTGAATGGCTTCAAGGAGGCTATCTATACCTTCGCCGGTCATGGCAGATACGTGAACGTATTGAGTTTGACCACCCCAGTCCTCTGGAAGAAGTTCAAACTCGGTAAGACCTTGCTTAACTTTATCAGGGTTCGCAGAAGGCTTATCAATTTTATTAACAGCTACAATAATAGGAACCTTGGCGTTTTTACAGAAACGGATCGATTCAACTGTCTGAGGCATGACCCCATCATCGGCTGCGACCACAAGTACGACGATATCTGTAACATTGGCACCACGCTGTCTCATCGCTGCAAAAGCAGCGTGACCAGGAGTATCCAAGAAGGTCAGTGTTGTGTCCTTAACCAGTACTGAGTAGGCACCTATATGCTGAGTAATCCCACCAGCTTCACCTGAAGCAACCTTTGCTTTACGGATATAGTCGAGAAGTGAAGTTTTACCATGGTCGACGTGACCCATAATGGTAATAATGGGGTTACGAACAGGGAATTCACTCTTATCTTCACCGGCTTTTTTATTCAGAACTTCTTCTTCACTAAAAGCAACATCCTCAACTCTATAGTTGTAGAGCGCAGCTATTTCGGTGGCAAGATCAAGCCCGATATAATCATCCGGCTTAACCAATAAATTAAGCTCCAGAAGACGATTTGCAAATGATTCGAATTTTACACTTAATTTCTGAGCAAGATCTTCAGCACTAACAACTCCATTTACAGTAATGAAGCGTTTAGATTCTTTGACTTCAGTAATGACTGTTCTCTGAGTTGGTCCCGTATAAACCTTCTTCTTCTTAGGTGGTGTATAAATTGCCTTACCAACCAAGGCAGAAGCATATTTAAGTTCTTCATCTGCTCGAATAACAGTGAGATCACGCTTACCGCTCGCAACGCCTTTTTTGCCGACTGCTGCTGCAAGGTCACCCATGCGTTTCTTGTCTTTTTCTTCTTCTTCCGCCGTTAGCTCTTCACCTGGACGCCGGGGCTGAAGCCTCGTTTCAAGAGGCTTCTTATCTGTAGGAACTTCTTTTTTCTTTTCCTCTGGTACAAACACAGGGGTAAAAGTATGTCTTTTTTCTTCGTAATAATCTTTATTAGGATCTCGTGCCCTGACGGTTGAGCTTGTATTAAAACTTGAAGCCGATACTTGCTCAGAGTGAGCGGCACGGGCAAGAGCTAGTTCAGCGGCATGAGCAGCAGCTTCTTCTTTTGCTTCAATTGCTCGCTTATCTTCTTCTTCCTTCTGTGCCTTGGTCTTGCGTTTTACAGTGACCATTTTAGGCTTATCTTCGGAAGTCATTTCCGCAGTAGGCGGAGCTGGAACATCGACTTGTAAAGCAGGAGTTTGGACCTGAGCAGAAGAAGATGCAACTTCAGGCGCAGCAACTTTTGCAGTCATTGGCACTTCATGCAGATCTTCTTTTTCGTGAGATGAAGCTGCCATTTCATCAGAAGGTTGAGCTTCCTTCTTGATCACTTTTCTCACGACGGCTTTTTTAACGGGAGAAGATTTTTTCTCCGGCGTCTCAAGAGCCGCTCTGGCCTTAGCTACTTCTTCATCATTGAGGCTCGCCATGTGATTTCTTACGTTAAAGCCCATTGCCTTTAACTTCTCAACCAGGTCAATAGCCCCAAGTCCAATCTCATTGGCAAGTTCGAAAACTTTCTTTGCCATTCTTTTCTCCAATTATAACTTCAAAAAATTACTTCAATTTAAAAGCAGCAAGTTCTTCACGAAGTCTTCTTTCAGCTTCAGAAAACTTGGTAACATCGTCACCTTTTTTTGCAGCTTCGGATCTTTCCGTTCTCTTGAAACCACTTTGATTAGGTACAGCTGAAGCTGAAATAATCTCAGCATTTTCAACGATATCTGACTTAATAGTATCATCTTCAAGTGCACTTGCAGCAGTTTGTATCATTGTCTTAGCATCGGCAACAGACTTGCCAAGGTAACGGGCGATATCTTCAGGTGTCGCGGACGAAAGATCAATAATAGACATGATCCCTTTCTGAACAAGAACCTGAGCTGTCGCTTCAGAAACGCTTGAAAGCTGAACAAGATTTTCAACAGCAAGCTTAATTCTCTCTTGAAGCTTCGCCTTAGATATTATGTTGATTTTCCAGCCAGTTAACATGGCAGCAAGACGAACGTTTTGACCTCTTTTACCAATGGCCAAAGAGAGCTGGTCATCTTCTACAATAACATCAAGAGTGTGATCATCATGGTTAAGTGAAACAGATTGAATATCGGCGGGCGCAAGTGCCGCGCGACAGAATGTTTCAGTATCTTCATTCCAGCGAACGATATCAATTTTTTCGCCCTGAAGTTCATTAACGATATTCTGAACCCGGGACCCCTTCATACCAACACAAGCACCAACTGGATCAATGTCCCGATCCTTTGTTGTTACAGCAATTTTTGCACGATGCCCAGGCTCGCGAGCGGCTGCCTTCACTTCAATCGTTCCATCTGCAATTTCGGGAACCTCAACCTCAAATAACTTAACTAAAAACATTGGGGATGTTCTCGTTAAACGAATTTCTGGCCCTCTATTCGTCATGACAACGTCAGAAAGGTATGCCTGAATTCTATCTCCCGGCTTGAATGATTCACCAAAAATAATTTCTTTTTTAGGAAGAATGGCATCAGACTTTCCAAGGTCAATGACAACATTGCCTTTCTCAAAACGACGGGCAATACCTGTAACCAAGTCCCCTTCCCTGTGTTTGAATTCAGAAAAAAGAATGTCTCTTTCTGCGTCCCGGACTTTTTGAAAGATAATTTGTTTTGCCGTTTGAATATCAACACGGGAAAACCCAGGATTTTCAATCTTAAGACCAAGTTGATCTCCAAGCTCACAATCTTCATCCAGTTTCTTGGCCGATTCGTGATCAATTTCAACAATAGGATCACGAACTTTATCAACGACGTTTTTATATTGGAAAATTTCTACTTCACCATCTTCTTCATTATATCGGGCTTCGTACTCGCCCTGAATTCCGAATTTCTTACGTGCAGTAACCAGGAAAGCTTGCTCAATAGCGCTTACAACGACATCTTTTTTAATGCCACGATCTTTACCCAACTGCTCGATAACTCGGCTTAATTCTGAAAAGTTCACAATTAGTCTCCTTATGCTCTATACCGATTTTAAATCGGGATCTAAATTTACTTTTTTAACTTGTTTATAAGTTAATTTCAAAGGGTGATTTTTTACTTCAATCGTAAAATCTTCGGCCCCTACTTCTAACAACTTTCCTCTAAACTTTTTCTCGCCCTTGATACCCTTCGGGGCATCTTTGAGCTGCTCCTCACCTAACTGTCCCACAATGACGACTGACAGTTTTTCACCAACGCTCATCTTGAAATGTTCAAGATTTGAAAGATGACGATAAACACCTGGAGAAGAAACCTCGAGAACAATATCCTCCGGTATCCAGGCCTCAGATTCAAACGAAGGTCCGAGGGCCTTATCAACTTTTATACAATCCTCAATCAGGGCAGATCCGGTTCTGGGATCCTGGATATAAATTCTCAAAATCTTTTGAGTTGCAATATACTCAAGATCATAAAGTCCGTAACCAGCTTCCTGAACGATAGGCCCGCACATCAAATAAAACTTTTTCTCGAGACCACTTCGCTCTTGATTAATATCCATTTAAGGTGCCTATAAAAAAAAAGGGAGGAAAAATCCACCCTAACCGCTAATAACGAAATCTAAGACAGGCCATATATGTAGCAAAAACCTTTCAAAAGTGCAATTTTTAAAGGCCTATACCTTAAATGAGTAGGTCATGATCAGTGCATCTTCCCCATTGGAATAATAGCACTTGTTAATTCTTAAGATTTGGAAACCATTTTTTTGGTAAAAACGGATCGCGCGCTTATTGCTGTCCTCTACTTCGAGATAAATACTGTCAAACCCTTTATTGAGTAGTTCCCGAGTGATAGAGGACCAAAACTCTCTCGAAACATCACTGCCTCTGCTTTCGGGTTGAATCAGCACCTTGTATAAGTGAGCGGTTTTATCGCCCGGCGCAAAACCAAACAAGGCAAATGCCATTAATGATTGAAACTGATTCCGCCAGGTGAATAAAAAGTGATGATCAGGATCAAGTTCTGACCATTGCCCGCAACTCCAAGGCCGGGGGAAATGGTCCTCGTCAAATTTGGCGACCTGAAGTGAGGGTCTCTCAACATTAAGCCTACCAGTAGTATTCATGAGAAAACTGCTTATCAAGGGATTCTGTAAATAACTCTATTGAATTCCTGATCGTATCAAATCCCTGAGCACCCTTAAGTTGCCCGCCATAACGTGCTCTCAAAAAGAGTTCAAGCTCGACCAAATCTAAAAAGTTCGTCTTTAATCCCGTCTTAGACAACACTTCCAGACTGCATTTATTTTCCTTGGCTGCGCGAGAAATCACTTTTGACAGCTCCGGGGGCACCAGCGTTTTCTGATCCCCTGAGTAGTGAAGCATTTTGAATAAGTATCGAGTCTTTAGGAGAACGGATTCCTTACCATGAAGGTAGTGCCTGGATTCATCGGCCGAAACCGGAAACCCGCCAACAAAATCTCCAAGATCCTTAATGAAGGATTTCTCAAAATAATGAATGACCAAAGAGTCGTCAAAGATGCAACTGAGTGCTTGCAGATTTCGAAGCTGGTAGTGAATGTCTTGAAATGAAACAGTCTGATCAAGAATTTTCAGGATAAAGCGATCGGAAGACATCACGGTTGCGTGAGATCCTCCGATCAAAAAACTATATAGGAGAACTGAGTTCAATATTTGCGATATTTTTTTGCTTAACGACTTCATTCTCTTTATGGAAGCGGGCATTTACACGCGGATTAAAGGTATAACCATCCTTTCCGCGTAAAATATACTGGCGCTTAATTCCTTTTGGCTCAATCAGTTTACGAAGACGACTAATACTCGTATAGATCAACTTGTCATGGATAAGAGGATTGTACTCATCTTTCCAGATCATTTTTGCAAGATCTTCCTTATTATAGTAACTTCCAGGAGTTTGCGCCAATAGGAAAAGTATCTCCAGCAGCACAAACCGATGTTTAAAATCTATCACTCCGAGGGCTTTTTCGTGAATGACACGATTATGTCGATCAAGATAGAGGTCGACTGATGAGTCATTGACATCCTCAACTTCCATCAGAATAAGCTGCTCAAGGCGCTTAAAATACTCATCGTCCAATGAGTTCTGGGCAATTCCAAAAAGCAGGAGGGCCTTCGAAAACTCTCCCATCTTCTTGAGTGAGATGCCTTTATTAAGAAGGACGTAGTTGTGCATATTCCAGCAACGCTTGGAATGAAGAAGTTTCATCGCAAGATCATATTGAGGAAGAGAATGTGCATACTCTCCAATCTCACGGAGAGCATTTCCCCACAAGAGATGCATGGATCCTTTAAGATAACCTTTTTTAAGAATATTCAATAACTCATTTAACTGAGTCAGGTAAACAATCGACTCTTGAAAGTTTTTCATTTGGTAGGCATTTGTTGCCATCGCATAAAGAGACTTTGCCATAAGTTCCGGCTCATTCTCAGTCTGGGCCTTTCTGTAAGATTGATTAAAATTTTTCTGAGCTTCAGAAAAATCACCCTTATAAGTATTGACCACACCCGCATTATAAAAATACTCACCGTTCAAAGACGGAAGCATTCCAACGATACGGTCGAGAAGTTCACTCGAAAGCTGAATAAACTTATTGGCCTCTCGTTCATTAAGACCTTCCGAATAAATACGGATTAAAAAGCCGTAGATTTTAAACATGACAAATGTGTCTTGAGGAAGCTCTGTTCTCTTTAGCGCATTGAGGAAATGCTCTTCTGCTTTTTCAAAATCTGCTTTGTCATAAAAAATCTTAGCAAGTCGATAATGGCCTTGACCTTCGACACGACTTGAATCCGAGGGAAGATGAGCAAGAAATTTGTCGTCCTTATCGAGATCCAACACGGCCCTAGTCATCAATGTTTCAATTGACGGCGTTTGTATGGTCTCCATGAAGGCCTCCCTAGAAATTGTTAATGACAACATGATCTTACAGTTCAACAGTGGGGAGGTTAAACCGCATCCCTGACAAAAAAGCAAGAATTGTGTTTAAAACACTCAAAAAAAGGACTAAAAGGTAGGAATTTTTGGTAGTTACGCAGTGTAAGACTCGAGCAAGCTGACCCTAACAAACTCAAAATCTAACACCTATTATGGGCCACCAGACGAGATATTTCTTACAGCCTCTCGAAATCATGATTCCAAGTATTGTAAGTCGTTGATTGAACGAGGTTTGATTGGTAATGTTTAAGAGTTTCACCTCATCTCTATAACATCCTGCCCGACCAAGAGGAACTAGCAATGGCGAAGTACGATTTAGACACCCTAAGACACTCAACGGCCCATCTTATGGCCCAAGCAATTATGGAACTCTACCCCAATGATAAAGTTCAGCTCGGAATAGGGCCAACGATTGAAAATGGCTTCTATTACGACATCGACATGGCCAAGAAGCTTTCAGAAGAGGATCTGAAATTAATTGAAGACAAAATGAAAGAGATTATCAAGAGAGGCTCTCCGGTTATCCGTCATGAGGTCTCAAGACAAGAGGCGATGGAGCTTTTCAATGAAAAAGGACAAACTCTTAAATGTGAGCTGATCCGAGACATTCCGGACGGAGAAGTTATTTCTTACTATACTCAGGGCGAGTCTTTTTTTGATCTATGCACCGGCCCGCACGTAGAAAAGACTTCCGAACTGACTCATTACTTCAAACTACTTCATACTGCAGGGGCCTATTGGAGGGGTGATCAGAATCGTCCAATGCTACAGCGTATTTATGCAGCTTGCTTTAGTTCAAAAGAAGAGTTGCGGGAACACCTCACAATGATTGAAGAGGCCAAGAAGCGTGACCACCGTAAACTTGGAAAAGAACTTGAACTCTTTATTTTCGATCCTGTGGCGCCGGCTTCTCCCTTTTTCATGCCGAAGGGGGCCTTGGTGTACAATGGTCTTGTTGATTTCATGAGACGAATTTACAAGAAATACGATTACCAGGAAGTCATTACCCCTCAGGTATTAGATGTCGATTTATGGCATACTTCAGGCCACTACGAAAAATACAAAGAGAACATGTACTTCACTCAAATTGACGAAAGGGAGTTCGCACTCAAGCCCATGAACTGCCCTTGTCATATGCTTATGTTTTCACATCACCGTTATTCATACCGTGATCTTCCCCTTCGTTTTGCCGATTTTGGAAGACTTCATCGATACGAGAAATCAGGTGTTGTGGCAGGACTCACAAGAGTCCGGACCTTCTGTCAGGATGATGCCCATATATTTATCCAAATGGTTGATGTTCAAGAGGAAATTAAATCATTAATGAATATGTTCTTTATTGGTTATGAACATTTTGGCTTCAAAAAAATTAAAATTGGTTTTTCTACTCGACCGGAAAAGAGGGTTGGATCAGATGAAACCTGGGATACGGCCGAAGCCGCCTTAAAAGCAGCCCTTGATGCATCCGGAAGAGACTATTTTATTAACGAAGGCGATGGCGCCTTCTATGGTCCAAAAATTGACATACAGGTCGCCGATGCCATCGGACGCTTTCATCAACTCGGAACAATCCAGCTGGATTTCCAGTTGCCGGAGCGCTTTGATCTTAAATTTACAAACGCCTCTGGAGAAATGGAAAAACCTGTTGTCATTCACCGCGCGCTTCTTGGGTCTTTGGAGAGATTTATTGGAGTTTATCTGGAGCACGTTGGTGGGGCGTTTCCGTTCTGGCTGTCCCCTGAGCAGGCCGTCATTATTCCGATCAAAAATGAATTGCACCTAGAAGCGGCTAAATTACTTGAAAAAGGACTTAAGGCCAAGGGATTCAGGGTGCGCGTCGATAACCGGAATGAGTCAATGAGCCTAAAAACTCGTCAGGCACAAACAGGAAAAATTCCATTCATGCTGGTTCTTGGAGATAGAGAAATCGAAGACAAGACTGTGGCCGTACGTAAGTATGGCGAGCAAAAATCTGAAACGATCCCGCAAACAGACTTAATGGGTCTT